>JBIIMH010000071.1:0-7575 GCA_044338095.1 Rariglobus sp.
AGGACTACATGTCCCAGGCCGGTGGCGCCCAGCCCTACACCGCCGAGGATGCCGAGCGCCGACAACATTTCTTCGACTCACTGGTCACCGAGACCTCGCTCCAGGAGCATCTCATGCGCCAGGCCGAGCTAGCCGACACCACCACCGACGTGCTGCAGGCTATGAGCCACCTCGTCGGCAGTCTCGATGACCGCGGTTTTCTCACTCAGAGCCCCGCAGACGTGGCGCTGCAGACCGGTATTGCGCTGGCATCCGTGCAGGAAGCCGCCCGCCAGATCAAAACTTTTGAGCCCGCCGGAATCGGTGCGGCCAATCTCGGCGAGTGCCTCCTGCTTCAACTCGCCGTCAAGGGCCGTGCCGACTCCCTGGCTGCGCGCATCATTCGCGACCATTTCGCGCTGCTCACCCGCCGCCGTATTCCCGAGCTGTCGCGTAAACTCGGTATTCACACCGATGATATCCAGGAGGCCATCGAGGAGGTCGGCACGCTTGACCCCGCCCCCGGCCGTCGTTTCGCCGATGATAGCAACCGGGTCGTTGTGCCCGATGTCACCGTGGAAAAAGACGGTGACGAGTGGAAGATCCACCTTAACAGCGACTACATCCCGCGCCTTCGTATCTCCAGCACCTACAAGGACCTAATCGCCAAGGGTTCCCTCAACAAGGAGGAGCGCGACTATGTCCGCGAGCGCATCCGCTCCGGCAAGTTCCTGATCAACTCCATCGATCAGCGCCAGCAGACGATTGAGCGAATCACCCGCGAAATCCTCAAGGCGCAGCACGAGTTCTTCGAGTCCGGCGTATCCAAACTTCGCCCACTGACCATGACGCAGATCGCCGATGTGGTGGGCGTCCACGAGACCACCGTCAGCCGCGCCATCGCCAATAAATACATTCAGACCCCCCACGGCGTCTTCGATTTCAAGTTCTTCTTCACGCCCGGATACCAGGCCGACGGCGGTGCCTCGGTTTCCAACACCAGCGTCAAAGACATGATCAACGACCTGGTTGAGGGCGAGGATCGCAGCCAGCCGCTGAGCGATCAGGAAATCGTTAAAAAACTTCAGGAAAAGGGCATCAACATCGCCCGCCGCACCGTCGCCAAATACCGCGAGGAGCTGGGGCAGTTGCCCAGTAACCTGCGCCGCGAATACCTCTGACGTGAACGCCGCCTGGGACACGCTCAAGCTGCTCTCCGACCCGACCCGCCTGCGCCTGCTCGCGCTACTCCTTCGCGAGGAGCTCTCGGTGGCCGAACTCCAGGAAATCCTCGGCATGGCCCAGTCGCGTATTTCCTCGCAACTGGCGCAGCTCCGCCAGGCCGACTTGGTGGTCGACCGTCGCGACGGCAAAAAGGCGTTTTATTCGCTTCGCCCGACGCTCGACGCCCGCAGCCTGGCCCTGTTGCACGCCGCCTGCGATTCGGTGGCCGAATTGCCCGAGCTCGCCGAGGATCGTTCCAACCTTGCGCGCATCCTCAAAAAACGCCGCGACCACCAGGAGCAGTATTTTAACCTCATTGCCGGCAAGCTGGGGAAAAACTACTGCCCAGGCCGCTCTTGGGAGGCGATCGGCCACCTCGCCCTGCGGCTCACGCCGCGGATTGTCATCGCCGATCTGGGCGCGGGCGAGGGCCTGCTTTCCCAGCTGCTCGCCCGCCGGGCCAGCCAGGTCTGGTGCATCGACAACGCCCCGCGCATGGTCGAGGTCGGCACCGAACTTGCCGCCAAAAATGGGCTCGCCAATCTCACCTATAAACTGGGTGACATCGAAAACGTGCCGCTGCCTGCGCAGTCCGTGGATTTGGCCATCCTCAGCCAAGCCCTCCACCACGCGCTGCACCCTGAATCCGCGGTCAAGGAAGCCTACCGCATTCTCAAATCCGGAGGCCAAGTCCTGATCCTCGACCTCAAGGAGCATAACTTCGAAAAAGCGCACGAGCTCTACGCCGACGAATGGCTTGGATTTAAGGAAAGCGCCCTGCACGGCTTTTTGAAAAAGGCCGGTTTTGTGCAGGTCGAAGTGTCCACGGTCGCCCGTGAGGAAAATGAACCCAAGTTCGAGACCCTTTTGGCCAGCGGCATCAAACCGGAATCACGGGGGTAAACGCCCTTCGTTTTGTCGCAACGGCCGTCCTCGGCCAATTTGCGCCAGCTGGATCGTGAATCAGTATAAGTACCGCAATGGGTTTCAACCAGTGGGATCACCCGCCCATTGATCTGCGTAACAGCCCTCGCTTCGGGGCGATCGGATCGGCTCGGGTGGTAAAAATTACCCGACTTTCGTCGCCCCTCATTTGACATGGGGAGAAAACTTACGACCAATCTTGGCCACATGTCCAAGCGCGCTGTCCTTCTCGTTAATCTCGGTTCCCCTGAGTCCACTTCGGTTCCCCACGTTCGCCGCTACCTGCGCGAGTTTTTGGGCGACGAGCGGGTCATCGACATCAAGCCGCGTTGGCTGGCCAAGCTGCTCGTCAACTGCGTGATCACGCCCACGCGCGCGCCGAAATCCGCCAAGGCTTACCAGGAAATCTGGACCGCCGAGGGTTCGCCGCTGGTGGTCACCTCGAAGCGGGTTCGCGAAAAACTCGCCGCCGAACTCGGCAGTGAGGCCCCGGTTTACCTGGCGATGCGTTACGACCAGCCCTCGATCGCCTCCGTGCTCGCGAAAATGGTCGCCGACGGCGTGACCGATGTCCTGCTCTTCCCTCAATATCCCCACTACGCCATGTCGTCGTGGGAGACCGTGGTGGTTAAAGTTCAAGAGGAGGCCGCCAAGCTCTCGCGTCCCCTCGTCATCGCCACCGTCCAGCCGTTTTACGAGGACGCCGACTACATCGAGGCACTCTACCAGGTTTCCGCCCCGTATTTGGCGAAGCCCCACGACATGCTGCTGGTGAGCTACCACGGCATTCCGGTGCGCCACCTGCGCAAGGGCGACTCCTCCAATGCCCACTGCACGCTGGTCAACGATTGCTGTAACACGTGCAGCCCCGCCCACGCCACCTGTTACAAGGCTCAGGTGCTTAAAACCACCCAGGCTTTCGTTAAACGTGCCGGCATCACCGCTGAAAAGCACACGGTGTCGTTCCAGTCCCGCTTGGTCGGCGAACCGTGGCTGACCCCGTACACCGACTTCGAACTGGAGCGCCTGCCCAGGGAGGGCAAAAAACGCCTGCTGGTCATGACTCCGGCCTTTGTCACCGACTGCTTGGAAACCCTGGAGGAAATCGCCGGCGAGGGCAAAGAGGAGTTCCTGCACGCCGGCGGCGAGTGGTTCGAGCATGTACCCTGCTTGAACGACCAGACTCCCTACATCGACTTTCTCGCGGGCCGCGTTCGCGCCTGGCTCGGTGGCCGCACTCCGGTGTCGGTCCAGGCCGGTCAGCGTGCGCAGACACTGGTTCCCGTGATTTGAGGAACCTCGGGTGCAAGGCCTGCGTTTGTCGCAGGCGATGTGCATCGGAACGAGACCGTGCGGGATTTAGCCTACGATTAAGCGAATGAGAACGATCCGGCATTCAGCGCTGCCACAGGCATGCTGATCGGTGGAAAGGGAGCGAATCGTTCTCGTTCTGCAGGTGATTGCTTGGCTGTGGGTGCCTCACTCGGTAACCCCGACGCCGGTCGTTTATTTCGCCGCGCTCTGCACGCTTGCCCGTGTGGGCCAAGCACGGCAGACCTTTGCGTTTCATGCCTTGGGTCGCCGCCAGTTTATTGTCCGCTTTGTTCCTTGGGTTCTATGACCTGAGCACCAAGCACGCGGTGCGTGACAACGCGGTGCTGCCCGTGCTGTTTTTGGCCAACGTGTGCAGTTCGCTGGTCTGGCTTACCCTGCTTGCGCTCGATGCGTCCGCGTTCGCCGGCCTGCCAGCCGCGCTCAAGGTTGATCCGCTCACGGGCGCCCAGCACCTGCTGTTGTTCTTTAAGTCGCTCCTGGTGGCCGCGTCGTGGCTATGCAGTTACTTTGCGCTCAAGCACCTGCCGTTGTCGTTGGCCGCACCGGTGCGGGCAACCGGCCCCATGTGGACGTTGTTTGGCGCCCTGCTGGTTCTGGGCGAGCGCCCGTCGTGGCTGGAATTGCTTGGAGTGGTCATCACGGTGGGCTCCTTTATCAGCCTCTCCGTGGTTGGCGCGAAGGAGGGGATTCATTTCCACAAAAACCGTTGGTTCGGCTGGCTGTTGGGCGGGACCTTGCTCGGCGCGTGCAGCGGCCTTTACGACAAGTTTCTCATGGGACAAGCCGGGTTCCGTGCCTCGACCGTGCAGTGCTGGTTCTCGATCTACCTGGCGGTGCTTTTCCTGCCGCTGGCGGTGGGCTGGAAACTGCGTTGGTGGCCCCGCCACGTTTTCCATTGGCGATGGAGTATCTTGGGGATTTCTGCCGGGCTCTTGGTCGCCGATTTTCTTTACTTCGACGCCCTGCGCAACCCCGAGGCGCTGGTCTCGCTGGTTTCCAGCCTGAGACGAGGCAGCACGCTGGTGGCGTTTGCCGGCAGCCTCTGGTTGTTTCACGAGGGCAACGGCCGCCAAAAGTTACCCGCCGTGCTTGGGATTGTCGCCGGAATCGTGCTGACCGTGTTGGGGTAAGCGGCGACCGTGCGGTCTGGTTAAGCCGGGCCGCCTCCGTTGGTTTAGGTGGGACTTTGGGTTACCCGAGCCCTTGGTTTTGGCCGCTGAGTTGGCCTATTCCACTACGCCAAGCTCGGCAACCGTGGCGGATTGAGGTTTGGTGGGCGCTGTTTCCCTCATGGATGCGCGTAGTATGCTATTAGCTAAAGCTTTAGCGAGTCGGTCCCGGCCTTCAGGGGTTTCTGCGTTGAGGAGGTTGAGGGCATCCTGCGCTGCACGCAGTAGCGTGACTTCACACTGGCGCCAACGCGCGATCTCAGCGGCGGATACGTTTTCAGTTAACTGCTGAGTCAGTTCTCGATCCGTGCGCACCAAGGCGGTTATGTACGTGTTGATTTTCCCGTTAAAGGATTCATCTGCCCGCTTGCGAACGTAAGGTTCAAGGTCGTCATCGAGGTATAGGCCTCCGGAATAGCTCATAATTTTAAAAAAGTTAATTTACATGCATTGGCAACCTGCTCAATGAAATTTATTTTGCATTATAAAACACATATGTTTACCTCAGTTTACCTAAATACACGCATTAATGTATTTTTCTACTGAGACTGTGATTTTTCTTTTTAGTAATGAATGCAGTTAGTTAAAAGAGTTGGATTCAGCCTCGTTAAGGTGGACTGCTCTTTATGAGAATGTTTAGGCTTTATTCTGATTTTAGTTACTTTTAATAGTAAATTATATAAGAGATTTTAACTTATTTATGTTTAAAGGTTTAGGTTGTTTTTTTTAGGGGCCATGGGATGAGTCGCAGAGGCGCAAAGAAAGCATTCGCTCAAAACGAGTTGTCTCATACTTCGCGCCTTAGCGTCCTTGCGTTAAAAGGCCTGGAAAGCTGTGTAATGGGTTTTTGCGCGCAGGTTTAATCCCATTGCGCCTGCATTTTCCGATGAGGGCTAAATCACCGCACTCTCTTGGATTCGGCCCTTATGTAGTTACGGCTTGGTCGTTACTCGCCGCGCCAAAGGCACCATGCCGGTTAGTTCACTCCCGTTGTCGCGGTAACCGGTGGCGGCGCGGTTAACACCTTGTATTCGGTGTCCCAGCGCTGGGCTTGTACCGCATCGGGTGCCGCGCGCGCGGCCGTTAACGCCAGCGGCAGCCACTGAATGCGCTGCTCCTTCGTGCGCTCGCGTTCACCAAGTACCTGCCGCCAAACCGTTAGCGCCGCCTTGGCGTCCCCCGCCTCCAGCAGGCGTTGCGCCAGCATCACCGCAAGCGGGGTCTCGGCCTGCGTGTAGCGGCGCAGCTTGGTCGTCATCTCAAGGGTCGTGCGCACTCCGCCTACATCACCGCTGGCGCGCTGGAGGTCGGCAATCAGCAGCGCGACAGCGAGGTTAACGCCCTTTTGTTGCTCGCCCAGCCCAGCCCAGATCGCAGCCTCGCGCTGTCCTGCGGCCTCAAGTCGGCGCATGTGCCGCAGCACAACATAGGCGCGTTGCTCGGGGCGGAGTCGATCGCGGCGCGCCCATTGTTCATCCAGAGTGATTTTGAAGGGGCGATAAAGCGGGTCGCCCACTGTCATCGCCTGCCAGCTGTAAACCGGCACCGCGTACGCCGCCGCCTCGCCCAGCGTATCTCCGCGTGCCAGGGCTTTTAGGACGAGCTGCGGTTGGTGGGTGAGTTCGAGGTAGGGCTCGGTCACGTTGCCAAAGGTCGCCGTGACTCCGCGCGCCACCAGCGGTCCCACCCAGCCTTGGGTGGTCGATCTCAGCGTATCCGCCGAAAAACTATGAATGTGAAGTGCCACCGCGCCGGGCGGAAACCTGAATCCGTCCTGGGCAAACGGGCCGTTGAGCGCTCCCGCATACCACCCGAAATACAATGCGGGGGCGTCGCAGCGCGCCCACGCCGGCAGCGTGCCGCCTGCGCGGTCCACGTCGCCGTCAAACTGTAGCGCCGCAAGCTGCTTGGCCGACTCCTCCAGCCAGCGGTCGCCTGCCGCGTGCGGGCCGCCGATATCCACGTAGCTGCGGCCGATTAACCCCGTACTTTCCACCTCGATGGCCTGGTCGATCAGCCGGCGCGCATCGGCCAAAGTCGGGCCGTCAAGCCGGCTGACTTTGATGATCTGGTTTAACTGGAGCGCCGAAGGGCGGTCGTTGTTAAACAGCGGATTGGGCACAAACGCGATCAGCGGCGGGTTGCTCAGCGCGGCCAGGGCGAGTTCCCCATCGACGGCGGCGGCGTTGGTTTGGAACGCAGGGTTGGTCGCCGGGGGAATGGCCTCGGCGGGCAACAGCGGGTCATGGACCACCTTCAGTGGCACGCCGCGACACACCACCAGGTAGGAAATCTTGTGACCGGCGATTACGTACTTTTTGCGCCCGACCTCGTCGGTCAGGTCCATGCCGATGGCATCAATCCACTGGCGCCGGACCAGCTCGGCCTGTAGCGGATTAAACACCGTATCGACAAACTGGCGCCAGGGGAGGGCCTCCGCAGCCGGCATCGCCAGCGCGAGGATATTGGCGGCGGGAATGCCGCGTTTTTGCGCGTAATAATTCGCCAGCTGCACGGACTCCGGGTCGTCGGAATTTGCCAGGATAACAACGCGCGAAGCCAGGTCGTCGGCACGGGCCAGCGCCACGAGCACCGCGAAAACCACAAAAAGCCGGATGCATGCACACATTTCGGGCTACGCTGCCCAGCCAACTCCCGTGCGCCAATCCTAGATTCGGGGGCTGCCAATGTAAGGGGCGAATTGGCGCGGAAGCTGCGTTGCCAACGCCTCCACGCCTCACCATTTTCGCCGACTCTTCATGCCCGCCATCGACCTCCTTCGCCCGCGCACCTACTCGGACAGCCTTCGCCCGCTCGGACTCTGGCTGCTGCTGGTCGCTCCGGTGGGCGTGTTGTGCGGGTCGGCCAGCGCGTTTTTCCTCTGGTCGCTCGACCGGGTAACGCAGGTGCGCTTTGACCACCCGTGGCTGTTGTTTTTGCTGCC
>JBIIMH010000072.1:0-7572 GCA_044338095.1 Rariglobus sp.
GGCTTCGAGCAGGGCGGCAAGGGAGTTAACCTCCACCTCGGCGCGGGCGGCCAGTTGGTCGGCCCAGGTGTTGAACACGGCCGGGGCGTTCACCGCCATGAGTTTGTCGGCGCGAAAAGTCGGGTACACGCGAGTCGTCAGCGCCGGCACCGAGCGGGCGATGGCGATGTGGTGCTCAAGGGAATCGGCCGGGTCGTCGGTGGTGCAAACGACGGCGACGCGGTTAGACGTGAGCAGGCCGTGGATGGAGAAGGCGGGCGAGGCGAGCTGGGCGTTGGCCAGCTCCCAGATTTTGGGGGCGTTGGCCTCGTTAATCAGCAGCTCGATGCCGAAAAAGCGCCGCAGCTCCAGGTGCGACCAGTGGTGGAGCGGGTTGCGCAGCAACGTGGGCACGATGCGGCAGTAGGCCAAAAACTTGTCGTAGTCGGAGGTGGTTTTACCGGTGACGAGGTCCTCGTTGACCCCGGCCGAGCGCATCGCGCGCCACTTGTAATGGTCGCCGGCGAGCCAGATCTGCGTGAGGTTTTCAAAGCGGCGGTTGGCCGCGATTTGGTCGGGCGGCAGGTGGCAGTGGTAGTCGTAGATCGGCTGCGGCTTGGCGTAGGTGTGGTAAAGCAACCGCGCCCACTCCGTGGTGAGCAGAAAATCGTCGTGCAGAAAGGCAGGGGTGGAAATCATGGCGAGGAAAACGGAATGGAGGGGGCTGGTGCGGAAGACGGAACGGCTGGGAACCCGCAGTTCAATCGAAGGCGTGACCAGCGAAATCCTTGCCTTGGGTAGCGCGAACATGTCTACCTGCAAACTGTTTCATGCCCGAGCCCGCGCCCCACTCCCGCATCACCCTAAAACAAGTCGCCGCCGAAGCCGGCGTGCACGTTTCCACCGCCTGGCGTGCGCTTAAAAACGACACCTACGTCGATCCGGTCAAACGCGCCCGCATCCGCGAAATTTCCCAGCGGCTTGGCTATGTGCCCGACCCGATGCTCACGGCGCTCAGCCACTACCGGCGCAAGCAGCACACGCCGGCCTACCGCTCGACCTTCGCCTGGGTGCACACCTTCGCCACACGCCACGGCTGGCAGGACGAGGAGCACATCCACGCGTATCACGCGGGAGCCACCCAATTCGCCGCCTCCATGGGCTACAAACTCGAAGAGTTTTGGCTCACCGAGCCCGGGCTCAGTGCCAAGCGCGCCCGCGAGGTGCTGCTCGCCCGCAACATCCGCGGCCTGATCTTCGCGCCACAGCCTGCGGCGCGAACCGAGATCAAGCTGGCAATGGATGCGTTTGCCGCGGTGAGCATAGGCTACTCGCTGACCACGCCCCGCCTGCACATAACGGCCAACCACCAGCACAGCTCCACGCTCACCTGCCTGCGCGAACTCTGCCGCCTCGGCCACCGCCGCATTGGCATGGTCAGCGCCTCGGACACCCTCAGCCGCGTTGAGCACAATTTCGAGACCCCGTATTACTTTTTAAAAGACGCTCAGCCCAAAAGCCGCCCCATCCCGCTTTTCACCATCGAGGGACGCGACGAACCGGCCTTCGTCAGCCCCTGCCGCGAGCGCTTCCTGGCGTGGGTTAAACGCCACCAACCCACCGCGATCGTCTCGACGATTTCCGAGGTGAAGGGCTGGCTCGAAGGCGCGGGTTACGCCGTACCGGGAGACATCAGCCTGGTCACGTTATCGCGGATTTTCGACCCGCAGTGGACGGGCATTGATCAGCAGGAAAAAGAAGTCGGCGCGCGCGCGGTGGAACTGTTGATCAGCCTGTTTCAAACCGGCGAGCGCGGCGTGCCGGAGACCCCGTTGCGGCTCCTGATGGAAGGCCGCTGGATCGACGGCGGCACGGTAAAAAAAATCGGCCCGCCGGTCGCCGAGTTGCTCGCCCGCCTCACCTGAGCGCGTGGGGCGAAAAGTAGCGCAAAAGCTTCCCATTCCGCCTCGGCGCCTAATACCCATTCGATACCCAGCTGCGCTGAATTGGCCGGGGACGGCCAACCCTCGCCCCTACGGTTTGGTCACCCCCGGCCCTTGACACTGAAACTGAGTCTCAGTCATATTAAGCCCCTTTCCGATGACCACCGCCGCGCGTTTAAAGCAGCCCTTTCTGGCTCGCCCCCTGCTTCATAGAGGCGCTTAGGCCTAGAGAAACCGCCCGCCCGTTTCCCGCCTCCCCTCTTTTTATGGCCGAACTCATCCCGCTTTCCGCCCTCGCCATCGGTGCCAGCGCCGTGGTGCGCGAGTTTTCCAAGCAAGACGTCGCCTTCCTGCGTCTGCGCGAGATGGGCATGCTCCCCGGCATCACCCTCACCCTCATCCGCACCGCGCCGATGGGCGACCCGATCGAGATCAAAATGCGCGGCTACAACCTCACCCTGCGCAAAACCGAGGCCGACTTCATCCTGGTCGAAGCCGCATGACCCCTCCGCTCTCCAAGCCGGCCCCCGCCCGCGCCACCGCCCCGGTTTATGCCATTGTGGGCAACCCCAACTGCGGCAAATCCACTCTGTTTAATGCACTCACCGGCCTGAAACAAAAAGTGGGCAACTACCCCGGTGTCACCGTCGAGCGCAAAATAGGCACCGCCTACACCCAACACGGCCATCCACTCACGCTGATCGACCTGCCCGGCACCTATTCGCTCGCCGCCCGCTCGCCCGACGAGGCCGTCACCCGCGATGTGCTGCTGGGCCGCCGCGCCGACACCGCCATGCCCGACCGCATCGTCTGCGTGGTCGATGCCACCAATCTTGAGCGCAACCTTTACCTTGTTCACCAGATCCTCGACCTCGGCCGTCCGGTGATTTTGGTACTCAACATGATCGACGTGGCCGAAAAGCTCGGCCTGCGCATCGACTCCTCGCGCCTCGCTAACGTCCTCGGCATCCCGGTCATCCCCTGCGCCGCCGCCAGCGGACGCGGGCTCATCGACCTTAAACTCGCCCTGAGCCGCTCCGACCTGCCGCTCTCTCGCCACGCCTGGGGCGTGCCTGCCGCCATCGCCCCGGCCGTCTCGGAGTTGCAAGCCTCGCTCCAGGAAAACGACGGTAAACGCCCGCTGATCGCCCGCGCCGAGGCCCTGCTGCTGCTCACCGACCGCGACGGCCTGCGCGTCGCCGGCTCGACCCCGCTCGCCACCCGCACCCAGGAAATCCTCACCTCCTGGGAAAAACGCTGGGCCGCCGCCGGCACCGACTGGCCCGCCGAACTGGTCAGCGCCCGCTACGAGAGCATCGGTCGGCTCACCGCCGGCATCATTGAACACCCCGCCGTCCCCCACGGCCCGACCGGCAGCGACAAAATCGACGCCTGGGTCACCCACGCGGTTTGGGGCTGGGTCATCTTCGGGGTGGTGATGAGCGCGATGTTTTTCAGCATTTTCACCTTCGCCGCCGTTCCCATGGGCTGGATCGAAAGCCTGATGGCCGCGCTCACCGGCTGGGTGTCCGCCCTGATCCCGGCTGGCGACCTGCATGACCTGGTGATCGACGGTGCCCTCGCCGGCATGGGCGGGGTGATCATCTTCCTACCGCAAATTTTAATCCTGTTCTTCTTCATCGGCCTGCTGGAAAGCACCGGCTACATGGCACGCGCCGCGTTTATCATGGACCGGCTGATGAGCCGCGTCGGTCTCAACGGCCGCAGTTTTATCCCGCTGCTCGGCTCCTACGCCTGCGCGATTCCCGGCATCATGGCCACGCGCACCATTGAGCAACCCAAGGACCGGCTCGTCACCATCCTGGTGGCGCCCTTCATGAGCTGCTCGGCGCGCCTGCCCGTTTACCTGCTGCTGATCGCCGCCTTCGTGCCGACCAGCGAAGTTCCGGTGGGCACCAAAGTCGCGCTCATGCTGCTGATGTATGCGCTGGGCACCTTCGGCGCGTTTGGCTTCGCCTGGATTTTCAAAAAGACCCTCCTGCGCAGCGCGGCTCCGCTGATGATCATGGAACTGCCGCCGTACCGCCTGCCCAAGGTTCGCGACGTGGCCCTGCAAATGGCCGAACGCGCCGGAATTTTCATCAAACGCGCCGGCACCGTCATCTTGGGGTTGTCGATCGTGCTGTGGTTTTTGGCGACGTATCCAAAATCCCCTGAAGGCACCCCGCAGCAGCAGGCGCTCGCTCACAGTTTTGCTGGCCAGGCCGGCCAAGTGATCGAGCCGGTGATCGCCCCGCTCGGCTTCGACTGGCGCATCGGCATCGGGTTGATCAACTCCTTTGCGGCACGCGAGGTGTTCAACAGCGCGATGAGCGTGATTTTCGCGGTCGAAACCAGCGACGACGAAGCCGCCGACCAAGGCCACCTGCGCGACGCGTTGCAAGCGGCGGTGCGGCCGGACGGCAGCAAGTTGTTCACCCCGCTGGTCTGCTTGAACCTGATGGTGTTTTACGTGTTCTCGATGCAATGCCTGAGCACGATCGCGGTGGTAAAACGCGAGACCAACAGCTGGCGCTGGCCGCTGTTCCAACTCACCTACATGAGCGGCTTCGCCTGGGGGCTGTGCCTGGTGGTTTACCAACTCGGCCGAGCGCTCGGCTACTGAACCAAGCCAGACCGAGTGTTAACCGCTAATGGACTAATGACCGCTAATTCAGAAATCGGCCGGTCGAAATTAGCGTCCTTTAGTACATTAGCGGTTAAAATTCCGGCTCCGTCTATCGCCCCCGCAACCGCGCCGGTTGCCCCATTCAAACTCACAACCTAGACACCGAACGATGAACACCGACTGGCAAACTCCCCTCGCTCTCCTGGTTGTCGCCGTGACGTTCGCGTTGCTGCTGCGCGGAGCCTGGAAAAAACGCAAAAAGCCCGGCTGCGGCGGCGACTGCGGTTGCCCGGCGCAGGAGATTAAAGACCAACTCAAGAAGTAGGCAGGGAATCAAAGCCCTTGCGGCGGGTGCCGCCTTCGCCGAGCAATTTCAGGTCGCGCTCCGGCACGGCCTTGCTGTACAAGCTGAACCCGCCACGCGTCGCAGGCTTGCCGCTGCGGCGAACCAACTCGCCGCAGCCAACAATGAAGTTTCCCGTTCGCACGTTGTTGTTAGGCAACGACATGGAATTTCCACTTCCTACTAATAACTGAGGTCGAGTTGCACGCCGAGGCGCGAACCGGCCATGCCACGGAAAGTCGGGTCGCCGTCGATGCCGCCTTTGCGAATCACACTGACCCCGGGGATGGTTTTGAGTGCATCGGCGCCGTCATGGGCAGGGATGGGCTGGGCGGGGGCTTTGGGGTCAAAGCTCACGGCGAGCGGGGATTTTTCGGCGGTGGCGATGACCTCGACTGCGGGCAACACGAGGGGCTCGTCCGCAGCGTTAACCGGCAGCGCTGACGCGTTCGCGGGCGAAGAGGACGGGGGTAAGACCGATGGCGGGGCGGGTTCGGCCAAAAGCGCGGTGGCCGTAGCCAGGAGCGCGAGGAGGAGTCGGGAACGGAATGAGGAGGGAAACGGAGACGGGAAATTCATAACGGAACGGAAACGAAAAACGGGGGCTTCACGGGCCGACGCACAGCGGTGCGCAGGCGCGGGAAGCCGTGAGAGGATCAACCAATAAAACGGTCGGTACGCGCCGGTTGGCGGGCGCGACTCGACGCGACGAGCGCAGCCGGGGCTCGACGAGCGAACCGGGCACGCGGGGCTTTAGGCGGGGATTAAACCGCGGCGCGGGGCGGCGGCACAGGCGGTTGCGCCCGGCCCTGGCCCTGCGGCGAAGCTTCGCCTGGGGGCAGTTTAGCAGTCACCGGCAAGGGGGCGTAAACGGAGGTCGCCGGCTGGAAAACCAAAATGAGTTTCCCCCAAGAATCGGGGGGGAGCGGGAGGGAGGAGGCGGCGGGTTGCTGCTTGGCCAAACTGACGCTTTCGCAGATGCCGCAGAGGTTATCCGGGGTGAAGGTCAAGCGGACGGCTTGCGCGACAGGCATCGACTGCGAGTAGCGCACGATCATGCGGCCCCAGCCGAGCGCCTGCACGACATCCCACTGGCTGCCGCTGGCGAGCAGCCACGCGGTCAACAGGGTGATGAGGGAGAGGCGCCGGCGCATAAAAGGCGGAGGCAAGCGGACGGAGTGGGTTTTAGCAAGTCGGCGGCGGCCGCCAGCAGCAATTCCCGCACCTGCGTCCAAGACAAAGCGATGACCACCGAGCCGCCGATAAATTTTAGCTCCCCGGTCACGCCACGCAGCAGATGATCACCCCAATTCTTTGTGCCGTCGAACAGCTCAAGTACGAAAGCCACCAAGAGAAATAATCCGGACAGGATGAAGCCCTGACTGAGCAGGCGCACGAGGATGCGCAAGTTACTGCGAATCTGCCGCACGCCAACCGATCGCAGGCGGTGCGAGCCGATCTCCCGTGTCCACTCCAGAGACCAGTGGTCGATCCACGTGAGCAAGCGCCGCCGCCCCGTCCAGACCAGCGAGACTTCGCCTACGAGCAACACGGTCGCAATGACGACACACAAAATGGTTTCTGCCAGGCCGGGAGCCGAATCGACAGCGGCCGGTAGATAGCCAAAAAAAGGCACAAGGAGGATGACGCCCAGCGTCTTTATCAACCCAGCAACGGCGTCCGCGTGGGGCAAGCTCGTAGCGGACCGTTCGCGTCATCGCTGGTTTGACAGAGTTTTGCACACTAAATGGATTGCCACGGTGAAACTAATTGTCGGCTTCCGAAGCGATCCCAAAAGCTCCCCGCGCTCTCGCCTCACGCTCGCCTGGAGTCTGGCCGGGCTGATTCTGCTGCTGACATCGCTTAAGCTGCCCTTCGTCTCCGCAGCGAAATTCGGTCAGGACAATGAGGGTCGAATGCTTTCCGGCGTGATCAGCTTGTGGGGTCAAGGCCACGGATTGCTGGCGGCGTTGGTCGCGTTTTGCGGCTTTTTGGGACCGCTCGCTTTGCTTGTGGCGATGGCAATCGTGGCGACCAGACCGCAGTCGGCTCGCCTGCACCGGTTCATCCGGGGGCTGGAGCCATGGTCCATGCCCGAGGTGCGCATGCTAGCCATCCTCGTGGCTTTCGTGAAACTGTCCGCAGTCGTCGAAGCCGAGCCCGCCGCCGGCCTGTGGTGCTACTGCGCTGCAGCCGTGTGCACTCTGGTGGCCACCCGTTCGCTGCCCCCCGATATGTCGCCGGTGCTATCGGCACAGGCGACCCAACAGGGCACGGCCCGCAGAGTCGCCGCAGCCTGCACGCTCGGGGCTGTGCTGCTGCTTGTGCCCGCCTGCGTGCTGCCCGTGATGAGCTTCACCCGCCTCGGCCATGAGCACTCCGACACCATGTTCACGAGCGTTCTCAAGCTCTGGCAGGGTGGCCTTTGGGGCATCGCGCTCATCGTGTTTACCGCGAGCCTGCTGGTGCCGATTCTTAAACTGTTTGCGCTTGGCGCGCTGCTGACGGCCCACCAACAGTCAACTTGGATTACTCCCGCCACCCAGGCCAACTTGCATCGAGTTGTTCATGCGGTCGGGCGCTGGTCCATGCTGGATGTCTTTCTCGTCGCATTTCTTTGTGGCATCGTGCATTTCGGCAACCTTGCACAGATTGAGGCCGGGCCGGGGGTGCTAGCT
>JBIIMH010000073.1:0-7552 GCA_044338095.1 Rariglobus sp.
AGTGATGATAAATCCCGCGCCGAAGAGGCAGAAGCCACGATTAGCGAGCCCGTCGTTGGCCTGAAGCGGCTGGGTCATGGTAACGTCGGCCCCCAGAGTGAAATCGGGCGACACGTGACCGCGCAATCGGTTGAGGGTCACATCGAGGGAACCGTCGTCTTTGCGATCATCCACGTCGTAATCGGCGGATTCTTCTGCGAGCGAATCTTTGCGCTGGGAGCGGCTCGCACGGAGTTCGCGGAGGCGTTCGCTGTTGGGGCGTTCCGAGGTGACGGTGAGCAACACGCCGGTGGGGTCGTCGCCGGCGAGTTCACCCACGGTCATGGCGATGCGCACGGCGGCACCTTCGGCGGTGTCGACCCACGGGTGATCGGGAATGGCAAAGCGAAGGGCGAGCGGCGGCAGGCTGTCGCCCTTTTCGGGACGCAGGTGGGCGGCGACGATGCGACGGTTAAACGTCTGGCGGATCGAGTTGGTGGTGATGAAACCGAAGCGTTTCACCGCGCTGGAGCGCACGAGCTGCGCGGCCTTGTGCCACCAGAACATGACGAAGTCGGCGCTCTCGGGGATTTCCGGATAGGTGGTGCGGAGCGTCTCGGTGTAGCAGTCGCCCAAGTCTTCGCGCATGCGGGAGGTGCCGAGGAAGGGCGGGTTGCCCACGATGTAATCGCAGGCGGGCCAGACGGCAGGGCGCGGGTTGCTGTAACGGTAGAGCGGGCGGGTCTTGGACTCGTCGGGCACCTCGCGGCCGGTGCGGGCGTCGATTTTGGTGGAGCGGCGGTCCCAGAGGGAAACGGGGGCGAGGGGATTTTTTTCGGCGGCGGTGGCGAGTTTGGCGGTGTCGCGGGCGAGTTCGGGCGGCAGGCCGGGGATGGTGGCGGGGGCAGCGGCGGCGAGTTGCCAAGTAACGACTTCGGGCGGGCCGTCGTAGGCGAGCAGGGCGTCGCGGTGTTCGATGTTGTTAAACGCCTTGAGCACGGGCTCGGCGGGGGCGATCTGGCCAAAGGTGTGGTAGTGCCACTGGAGGTAGCCAATCCAGAGGACGAGTTCGGCGATGGCGGCGGCGCGCGGGTTGATCTCCAAGCCGAGGAATTGGTGGGGATCGACGGTCTCGGCACCGATGCCGCGCGGGCCGCGTTCGGTGCGGCGACCGCCGCCGAAGCGTTCGAAGGCTTCGAGCACTTCGCTTTCGAGGATCTTAAAGTGCGCGAGGGTGACGTAGAGGAAGTTGCCCGAGCCGCACGCGGGATCGAGCACGCGAACGGAGCAGAGGCGGCGGTGAAACTTAAAAATATCCTGCTGGGCGCGGGCGGTGCGACCGGCCTCGGCTTGGGAGATGGCGGAGGCGAGAACGTTGCTCCACTCGGCGCGGAGCGGGTCGATGACGGTGGGCAAGACGAGGCGTTCGACGTAGGCGCGGGGCGTGTAGTGGGCGCCGAGTTTGTGGCGCTCGGCGGGGTCGAGGGCGCGTTCGAGAAGCGTGCCGAAGATGGCGGGCTCGACGTCGCGCCACTGGAGACCGGCGGCTTTGATGAGCAGATCGAGCTGAGTAGCGTTGACCGCGAGGGAGGAGGAATCGGCGAAAACGCCGCCGTTGAAGTGGAGCAGTTTTACCCGCAGCACGGTGGAGAATGGTGTGCCGGTGTTGAGCTCGCGGAACAGGGTTTCGAGCGTGGCGGCGACACCGTGCGGGGTGGGCCGGAGGCTTTCGAGGAGATGGCGGAAGCCGTCTTTGGGCAGCAGGCCGACGTCCTCGGCAAACATGCAAAACAAGCAGCGGGTGAGGAAGGCGGCGACAAGGCGGGGTTCCTGGCCGTCGGCCTCGAAGGATTTGGCGAGTTCGGCGAGGTGGCGGGCGGCTTGGCGGGTGACCTCGGCAGAGACCTTGGCAGGATCGAGCGAGGCGGGGTCGAGCCAGATGGCACGGAGGCGGGCGCGGATTTTGTCGCTGCGCAGCTCGGTGAGGAGAATGCGATGCGAGCGCGCATCGGGGAACGGCAGGAAGGCCTTACCTTTTTGGGTGAAGTCGGCGAAAACCTCGAAGGAGTGGCCGACATCCAGAATGAGCGCGAAGGGCGGCGGCGGCTCGGTGATGGGGAGGTTGCGGGCGTAGCGCTCGGCCTGCACGCGGGCCTCAAGCATGGCCTTGCCATAAGGATCGCGTTTGCTGGCAAGCGAGGCGGACAAGTCGAGGGCGAGTTCGCCGTCGGCCGTGGCGGCTTGGTTTTCGGGGCGGGTGGCGACGGCGGTCTGCTTGGCTTCGAGGACAAAGCGGTCGCGGCGGTAGAGGTCGATCTTGCCCACGGTGACACGTCCGTCGGAGTGATGGAGAGGCACGGCGCGCTCAAAGACATAGGCGTTTTCAGCGCTGTCGGGACCGGCGGGATCGGGGTGCGGGAGGTCGAGGAGATCGCAGAGCTCGGTGAGGAAAAGATCCTTGTTGGCCCGTTCGGCGCGTTCGGTGTCGGCCCAACGGGCGATAAAGGTGGCAACGGGATCAAGGGACATGCGTGAAGCGAGCAAAGCGGGCGGAAACCGGGGCGCAAGACTGCTGGCGCAGTTCGCCGGGTGAATCCGTAAAGTGATACGGACATGCGCGTGTCCCCCCCCTCGGAGGTCGGGGGATAGTGCAGCACCGATTGCCGGGCGGAAACCGAACTTGACGCAGGAGGCGCTTCTCGACCATCAGGTTTGCCGTGTCCCTTTTCACCAAGATCACGGTGTTGGTGCTGCTGGCCCTTTGGGTGCCAGTGACGTTGCACTGCGATTTGGAGGCAGCGGGATTATTGCAAGACGTCTCTCACACCGATTCGTGCTGCCAAACCAGCGATGAACCCTGCGGCGACGAAACCTGTAGGGACTTTACCCGCACGACCTCCAGCCCGACACCCGCCCCCGCTTTGTTTGCGGCGAACGCTTGGGTTAACGAGCTCCGCGCGCTCCTGGCGCAGCTTGAGGCCAACGCGCTAGAGCCCGCTGGGGCTCATGTTAGTTCCGGCGCGAGGCCGGCTATCGAGTCACTCGCCCGCACGTGGTCGTTTGTGCGGCGCAGCGCCTTGCCGGCGCGCGCCCCCGCTTTAGTCGCTTAAGCCGTCCCTGCGCGGACCGGCTTGTGTTTCCTGCGTGCCTTCACAGGGCACTTCACTGGGCACCTACCTGTGCCGATAGAGAGCGACTACTGAATTGCATTAACCTCCTTTATTATGCCCCTGAACCGCCTCCTGAGCCCGCGCCTTTCTCGAATTGGCTGCGTGGCCCTAGCCTTGGCAACGGTTAGCTTTGGCCAAACCCCGTCCGCCTCCCCACTCACGCTGCAAGTCGCCCTGGCGCGTGCGAGCGAACTCAACCCGCGCCTAGCCGCACTGGGCTACGCTCAGACGGCCAGCGAGGCTTTGATCGAGCAAGCCGGGCAGCGCCCCTCACCCACGGTGGCCCTCAGCGCCGATGACCTGCTGGGCACCGGTGACTACACGGGTCTTGGCCGCTCACAAACCACGCTGCAATTGAGCCAAACCCTCGAACGCGGCGGCAAACGCGAAAAGCGCATCCATCTCGCCAGCCACGAGCGCGAGGCGGCCGCAGCCGAATTTGTGGTGCAACGCACAGACGTGCTCGCCGCAACCGCACTGGCCTACACCGCCTGCCTCGCTGCCGAAAAACGCCTCGTCCTTGCCGAGGACGTGGTGAAGCAGGCCCGTGAACTGCTCGCAGCGCTCACCACGCGTGTTCAGTCCGGCGCGGGCTCCCCCACAGAAACAGCGCGGGCCCGCAGCGCGCTGGTCACAGCCCAGGCCGACCTCGCGCGCGCCCAAACCGCCGCTGCCAGCACCCGCGCCACACTGGCAACGTATTGGGGCGGCACCGACGTCGAGCTCGCCCCGCCGACTGGTGAACTGCGAATACCGGCTACCCTACCCGACTCCACGCTAGCGCTGGATCAGCTCGGCCAAAACCCGCGCATCGCCCTACAGCAGGCGCGCATCGCCAGCCAGCGATCCACCCTGCAGGTTGCAAAATCGCAGACGGCCGTCGACGTGACGGCGAGCGGGGGCCTGCGCTATTACAGGGAGGATTCCGACGGCGCGCTCGTTCTGGGCGTCTCGGTGCCGCTGCCGATGCGCAATTACAATCAGGGTAACATCCGTGCCGCGCGCGCCAGCCTTGCGGGCGCCGAGCAGACGTTGGTCGCCATCAAGGCCGAACTACGCGCCGAACTAGCCGCCGCATGGCAGGAGCTAAAAACCGCCCACCTCACCGTCCAGACCTTGAACCAAGACGCCCGCCCCGCAACCGACGAAGTGCTGGCCCTCGTCCGGCGCGGCTACGCGCAGGGTGAAATCCCCTTAACCGAGGTCTTCGAAGCCCAGCGCGCGCAATCCGCCCTTACTCGTGAAATCCTCGATGCCGAATGGGCCTACGCCAGCGCACTCGTGCGGTTCGAGGCCATCACCAACTCCACTTACCCGCTCACCAGCGCCTTACTCTCCCCCCGATGAAATTCGTCAGCCTCAACCACCCGATCCGCTTCGCATTGCCCCTCTTGGTGGCCCCCCTGCTTGCGGCCGCTCCTGCCGATCGACGCGCCAACACCATCATCCTCGACGAGACGGGAGTTAAAAACCTCCGCATCCAGACCGTGCAGGTTGAGCCGGACGTTTTTAACGAAACCGTGTTCGCTTTGGGGCGCATCGAAGTTTTACCCGGCAAACGTGCCGTCGTCAGCAGCCGCATCCCAGGACGGGTGCTCGCCGTTAACCTTGAGCACGACCACCCGGTTACCCAGGGTGAATCCGCCTTTCTCGTCGAAAGCCGCCAACTCGGCGATCCGCCACCCTCGGTCACGTTAAACGCTCCGATTAGCGGGATCGTCAGTGCGCTCCACGCCGTCGTCGGCGAGCCGGTTGACCCCGACAAGCCGTTGGCGGAAATCGTCGACCTGACCACCGTCTATGCGATTGCCCGTGTACCCGAGCACCTCGCCAGCCGACTGAAGGTCGGGCAACGGGCGCAGATCACCGTGACCGCGGCCTCCGAAGAAATCTTCACCACCGAGCTTCACCACATTGGAGCCATGGCCGATGCCGCCAACGGCACCGTCGAGGCGGCCTTTCAAGTGGCCAACCCCGGACTCAAACTACGCCCCGGGATGCGCGCCGAGTTCTCAATCATCACGGCCCACCGCAGCGACGTCACCAGTGTGCCACGCAGCGCAATCCAGGGAACGCCTTCGAGCCGCTTCGTGTACGTGAAGGATTTCGACCTAGCCAACGCGTTTGTGAAAACCCCAGTGGTGACCGGCGACAGCAATGATCGTGTCGTTGAAATCATCAGCGGTCTGCTGCCCGCCGACGAAGTCGTCACCCAGGGCGCTTATTCGCTGGCCTTCGCGGGCGGTGGCACGCTCTCACTCAAAGAGGCGCTCGATGCAGCACATGGGCACGAACACAATGCCGATGGATCAGAAATCACCGCCGCATCCAAAGCGGCTAAAGCCAAGACCTCGGGCGACCATGGCCATGCGCATAACGAGCACGCCCACGGCGACAGCACGCTTTGGAAGATCCTCAGCGGCGTGTTTTTCGTGGCGTTTCTCGTAACCCTTTTCAGCAAATCCGCGCGGCCCGCCCCCGGTGTCGGCCGTTCAAATCCGGACTCCACTGAAGGGGTCCCGCCCTCGGTCAACTCCAAGCCCTAACGCGACCGACCATGCTCAATCGACTCATCCAGTGGTCGCTCGCCAACCGGGCGGTGGTGCTGGGCATTGCGCTCATCGTGCTCGTGCTCGGCCTGCAATCCAGCCTCACGCTGCCCGTCGAAGTCCTGCCCGACCTCACCAAGCCCACCGTTATCATCCTCACCGAGTCCCCCGGCCTCGCCCCCGAGGAAGTGGAAACCCGCGTCACGCAGCCGCTCGAAAGCGCACTGCTCGGCGTCTCCGGGCTAACGCGCCTGCGTTCCAATTCCGACGTGTCGCTCTCGCTCGTTTACGCCGAATTCGACTGGGATACCGATATCTACAAAGCCCGCATGCTGGTGCAGGAACGCCTGCTTACGGCCCGCGAGCAACTCCCCGAAGGCGTGCAACCCTTCGTGACTCCGGTGGCCTCACTCATGGGCGAAATCCTGCTCGTGGGCGTGCGTTGCACCGTGCCAGCGGGCGAACCCGGTTACCTGCCACCCAGCGAGGTGCGCACGCTCGCCGACTGGACCATCCGCCGTCGCCTGCAAAGCATTCCCGGCATAGCCGAAATCCTCAACATGGGCGGCGGCGTGAAGCAGATCGAAGTCCAGCCCGACCCGTACCGCATGCTGGCAAACGGGGTGAGTTTTGCGGAACTGGAAACCGCCGTAGCCCACGCCGCCAGCACCACCACCGGCGGCTTTATCAACACCGGCCCGACCGAAATCATGGTGCGCAATCTCGCCATGACGACCGACCTGAGCGACCTCGCCCGCACGGTGGTTAAACACGTCAACGATCGCCCCGTAACGCTTGGAGAAGTCGCTGCGGTTAATTGGGGAATCGAGCCCATGCGCGGCGATGCCACGGTGAGCCAGACTCCCGAAAAAACGCCGACCTACGGCGTGATCATGTCGATCACCAAGTCCCCCGGTTTCGACTCCCGCGCCCTGACCACACAAATCAAGGCGGCACTCGCCGAGTTGCAGCCCGCCCTGCCACGCGGGGTCGAGACGATCCCCCTGTTTCAGCAAAAGGACTTTATCGACCACGCCATCGGCAACCTCAAGGACGCCATCCGCGACGGTGCCATCATGGTGACGGTGGTGCTGTTCCTGTTCCTGCTCAATGTGCGCACGACGGTCATCACGCTCATGGCCATCCCGCTGAGTTTCGCCATCACGCTACTCACGTTTAAATATTTTGGCATCACGGTAAACTCGATGACCCTCGGCGGCCTCGCAGTGGCGATCGGCATGGTGGTCGATGACGCCATCGTGGACGTCGAAAACGTCTTCCGCCGCCTGCGTGAAAACGCCTCAAGCGCCACGCCACAACCCAAATTGCAGGTGATCTCGGCTGCTTCAAGCGAGGTGCGCAGCTCGATCTTTTACGCGACGTTGCTAATCATCCTGGTTTTCCTGCCCCTGCTCGGCCTGAGCGGCGTAGAAGGGAAGCTCTTTGCTCCCATCGCCATCGCCACGATCGTGAGCATGGTCGCCTCGTTTGTCGTCTCGCTCACGCTCATCCCCGTGCTGTGTTCGCTGCTGCTCAACCCCAGCGCGAAGGAAACGCACACCGACGGTTGGCTCGTCGCACGCCTCAAGACTCTTTTGAACGCCACCAGCCTCCGCGTCGGGCTCGACTACCCGATCCCCGTTCTCGTCCTGGTATTCACCGGCATGGTGTCCGCCTTCCTGCTGTACCCCAAAATGGGCAAGGACTTCCTGCCGGCCTTCAGGGAGGAAACCGCACTCATCGCCGTGACCTCGGCGCCGGGCACGTCACTTGAAGAAATGAACCGCATTTCCGACGTCATCGAAATGCAGATACTCGCCGTACCCGAAGTGCGCAAAGTCGGCCGACGCCTCG
>JBIIMH010000074.1:0-7523 GCA_044338095.1 Rariglobus sp.
CACGTGCTCCCAAGGCAGCGCGGTGGCGTTGAGAGTGGTGGCCAACTCCATCGCCCGGCCGTGCGTGCGGCTGGCGATGGTGAGCGATTCAGCGCCCCGGCTTTGGAACGCCTTGGCGGTTTTCTCGCCGATGTCGCCCGCGCCCAGCAGCAGAATACGGGTGTTGGACAGGTCGCCGAAAATCTTCAGCGCCAGGTCCACGGCCACGTTGGCCACGCTGATCTGGCCTTCGGTAATCGCACTGTGGGTGCGCACGTACTTGGCGTGCTGGAAAATTTTTTGAAACAGGCGATTGAGGACCGGCCCGGTGGTTTTGCGGCTTTGCGCGGTGGCGTAGGCGGTTTTGATTTGGCCAAGAATCTCGGTCTCGCCGAGCATCTGCGAATCGAGACCCGCAGCGACGCTTAGCAGGTGTTCGATCGCCGCCAGGTCGGCGGCTTGGTGGCTGATGGAGGTGAACACCTCGGCGGGGAGTTGCTGGAACGAGCAGAAGACGGTGTGCAGGTTTTGGACAACAGCGGGTGAGTCGGCGCTGCCGTAAAACTCCACGCGGTTGCAGGTGTTGAGCACGGCGAACTCGCGCAGGCCGGGGAGCGCGGCGGCTGCAGCGTAAAAAAGCGGCAAGCGCTCGGGGCTGAGGGCGAGCTTTTCGCGCAGCTCGAGCGGGGTCGTGCGATGGCTCGCGCCCAGCAGAAAAAGCACAGGGGGCGTCATGAGGCGCTGCCGCTGACCAGCGGAAGTGAAATCAGCAGAAGGCCAAACAGCGCCAGCAGGAGCCAGGCGAGGCGCTTGCCGACCAAATGGCTGCGCAGACGCAGTCCCAGCGCGGTGGAATAGGCCGCCCAGATCAGAACAGTGACGGCGAGTTTAGTGGCGTTAACCGACGCCCAATCCTGGCTCCAATGAACGGCGCCAACGAGCAGTGATGCGGTGAGCAAGAGGGCTCCGGCCGTGAGTAGGCGCAGGCAAATGTGGTCGAGTTCACGAATCGAAGGCAGAAAGGAAAACAGCCCGTGGAGGTGATGGCGTTTCAGGCTGAAAACCTGCAGCACGTACATGGCGGCGGTCAGCGACAGCAGCGCGAACACGCCATAGCTCAGCAGGGCGATTGCCGCGTGGAACTCGATCCACGCATTGCCGCCGAAAATACCGATGCGACGGGATGCGTCCCAAGCCGGAAACGAGAGTGAAATTGCGGTGAGGGCGGCTCCCAGCAGGCAGGTGAAATAGCCGAGAAGGCTGAAGCGAAAGGTGGTGCCGATGACCAGGTAAAGCCCCATGGCTGACCAGGCGATAAACTGAAACAACTCGAAGGTGTTACCTAGCGGGCAGCCTTTGACTTCGAGCCCGCGCAGGTAGAGTCCGAAGGTTTGAACGGTGAAACCGGCGGCGGTGATAAAGTACATCAACAGCCGCGAGAGCTTACGTTCACGCAGGACCGCCAAAGTGCCGAGCCCGAAGCCCGCCAAGTACAGCGCGGATGCGAACCAGAGCCAGGTGCGATCGGTTAAAGTGAACATGTCGAAAGTGGTTGAGCCGTTGAGGGGATGAAAAAGTAGCGCAGACTTCCAGTCCGCATTTAGCCGTCAAATAAACCAGGACAGCGTGGTCATCTTCGCGCTTCGCTCGCTGAAGCAGACTGGAAGTCTGCGCTTCTTTTCGAATCGCGGCCTCAAGCCCGGTGGGAGACCCAGAAGCGGCACTCGTCGGAAAAGTCCTGCACCGCGCTCGATTCGCGGCACAGGTCGCTACGCATGACGTCGTAGGTGTGCGTCCAGCCGGTGGCGGCGAGGTCGGCGAGGATTTCGGGGCGGTCGGGCAGATGCATAAACGTGCGCCCCACGTCGTCGGAGAAGTACCGGTCGCCAAACTCGACCAGACGCGGGTCCTGCTGGCCGTTTTCCCAGCGCAGGATTTCTAGTTTCCAAGATGCGCGCTCGACGCGTGAGTGATCGCGATCGTGCGTGGTGAACAGCAACGGTGACCCCGGCCTGCAAACCGCGGCGAGGTTGGCGAGGGCCGCGCGGCGATTTTCCCGCCCCGGAATTTGCATCAGCCCGTTGAACATAAACAACGCGCCTTCAAAGGGGGCTGAACCCGATGGGTGAACCGCAAGCGGCTGGGTCGCGTCGGCGTGGTGGATGGGAATAGCGGCGCCGCGCTCCTCGGCCAAGTAGCGGGCTTGCTCGACCAGCTCTTCGGCGAAATCAAAGGCGACTATCTGGCGGTATCCTAGTTGCCACAGTCCGAGGGTTACCCGGCCGGCCCCGCAACCGGCTTCCAGAAGGCGCGCATTTTTGTCGGTAAAAAACCGCTCGATGAGCAACTGCTCGGATTTCCACAGGCCAAGGCTGTGCGCCGCACGGGCATAGTGCACGACCGCAACCGGATCGTTGAAATCGGCACGGACCGTTGCGGAAGAGATCTTGGAACCGGAGGTAGTCACCACAAAAAATCGCAGCGTTCACCACGACATCGAAGGGCGTTATGCCAGCCGTGAACGTGGCGAGTATTGCATTAAAACTCAGGCCTTCCGGCGCCAGGCGGCGATGAACATGCCGTTGCCGTTAATCTCGTGGGGCCAAAGGTGGACCTGGCTCGGGCCGGCAGCGGCCGCCGTGTCGGAGGCGAACACCGGATCGGGAATGTAATCGGGGTGCTCGGCGGTGAAGGTGTCGGCGATCTTCGTGGTTTCGCTCTTGGTCAGCGTGCAGACCGCGTAAACCAAACGGCCGCCGGGTTTGAGGGCGGGGGCGGCATGGTTGAGCAACTGGATCTGGATCTCGGCGAGTTCGCTCACATCGGTGGGCGTGGTGGTCCAGCGGGCGTGGGGGTTGCGCTGCCAGGTGCCGACGCCGCTGCACGGGGCGTCGATGAGGATGCCGTCGAACTTGGTCTTGGTGGGCAGGAAGGGGCCGCCATTCCAGGTGACAGCGCGGTAGTTGAAGGCCTGGGCGCGGCCGGCGCGTTTGCGCAGCGTTGCGATGCGCCCGGTGTTGCGATCGCTCGCCCAGATCAGGCCCTTGTTTTCCATCAGGGCCGAGAGGTGCAGGGTTTTGCCGCCTTCGCCGGCGCAGGTGTCCCACCACGTCTCGCCGGGTTTGGGGGCGGCGGCGTAGCCGACCAGTTGCGAGGCGATGTCCTGAATTTCAAAAACGCCCTGGTGGAATTCTGAGGTGCGGAACAGGTCGGTGTTGCCCGTGTAACGCAGGGTGGTGCCGCGGTGTGGCGAGGGAACGAGCGGCGATGGCGAAGGCGCGAGGTTGCCCAGCGAGCGGGGAAGGGCGGCGGCGAATTCATGTTGCACGCGTATCCAAAGAGCGGGTTCGCTTTGCAGGTGGCGAAGGTAGGCGGGCGTGAGGTCGATCTCGCTTTTAACCCACTCAGGTACGGCGCGGGCGGCGAGGGCCTCGGGTTTGAAGTAGGCCGGATCGGCCTCGAACTTGCGCTGCAGGTCGAGAGCGGAAGAGACGCGGCTGGTGGTTGAAGCAGCCTTGTCGAGCCAGCTCAGCCAGCGGAAATAGGTGAAAACGGCCTTGGAGATATCGCGCTTTTCGGCCGGCAGCAGCTCCTTGTCGGCGCCGAGATCGCCGCGCAGGACGTAGTCGGCGGGTTGGTCGGCAGAAACCTGGTCAATGATGTGGGTGGCGCGGGCGAGAAGGAAGGAGTCGGACATGGAAAAGAAGGGTGTTAACCACTAAAAATCGGAAAGACACGAAAGAATCCGGAGTGAAGGTGAAATTGGAAACCCCGTGCGGAACGGGCGCAACGCGGCAGGGACGACACGGAGGTTGTTCCTGCGGAGGGAGGTAAACGATCGAGGGCGGGCCGAGTCGCTTCCGGGACTACGGTTTGGTGGGGATAAACTTCGAGTTGCCCGGCGGGTTTTTGTAGGGGGCTTTCACCGACTTGGGCGCTTTCTTGGCGCTGGCGGTCTTCGGCGACTTACCCTGCTTGGCAGGCTTATCCGACTTACCCTGTTTACTTGGCTTGGCGGCTTTAGCGGGCTTGCCGGCCGTTTTTGACGGCTTTGCCGAGGCCTTGTTTGCGGGGCGTGCGGGCTTGGGTGCAAGCGTGGGCTTGGTCGAACGTTGACCTGCGGGGGCCGTAGGTTTGAACGCGGCAGGTTTGGCAACGGCAGGCGCCGCAGGGGGGCGCAGGTGGGGATGCGACGGCGCCAGCGGCTGCGAGGAGGCGTTGCCTTCGACGGCGACATACGGGCGGAAGTCGAGCAGGCGTTTGAAGCGGTCGACCTTGGCCACCGCCACATGCAGGCGTGAAGCGAGGGCGTAGGCTTTTTTACTGCGGCGGCCCACCAGCGTGTCTCCCGCGTTGTTGAGCGTGTAAACGTCGTCGGTGAGCACACTCATTGGGATGAAGCCGAAGGTCATCGACTCGACCAACTCGATAAAAAGTCCGTTGGCGCGCACGTCGGTGATCACCGCCTCGAAGGAAGTCTTTTTTTCCTTGGCCAGCTCGCGCTCAAAGAACTCCAGCAGCTTGATTTTGACGCTCTCACGCTCGGCCTCGGTCGAGTTGATTTCGGTGAGGCTGAGGTGCTCGCCGATACTATCCATCTTCGCCTTGTTGTAGCCGTAAACGTAGTTGGCCGGCTCGGCGTGGCCCTCGTGTTTGATCAAGTAGTGGTCGAACACCCGGTGCACGACCAAGTCGGAGTAGCGGCGGATGGGCGAGGTGAAGTGGGTGTAGTCGTTTTTCGCGAGGCCGAAGTGGCCGTCGGGCGAACCGCGGTAACAGGCCTTTTTGAGGCTGCGCAGGAGCTGGGTGCGCAATGTGTATCCCTGCGGGTGCGTGGTCAGGGCGGCCAGCAGGCCGATGAGTTCCGCGCGCAACGTGAGGTCGCCGGTGCGGATGTCGTAGGTGGCGAGAAACTCGCGCAGTTCGTTGAGTTTTTCGGAGTCGGGCTTGTCGTGAACGCGGTAAACCGAGGGCAGGTTTTTGGTGCGCGTGAGCCGGGCAAGCGCTTCGTTGGCGGCGAGCATGAACTCCTCGATGAGCTGGTGGCTTTCGTCGTGCTCGATTTTTTCCAGGCGGTCGGCGTAGCCCTCGGCGTCGACGAACACCTTGGTCTCGGGCATGTCGAGGTCGAGAGAGCCGTTCGCCATGCGGTCGAAGCGCAGGTTCGAGGCGAGTTTCCACAGGTGTCGCACCCAGCCCTGCAACTCGGTCAATTCGGCGTCGGTTAACGACGACAGTGCGCGCCCGGTGGAGCCGGTCTGGTGTTTGGCCGGCAGGGGCAACGCGCGGATGTTATCCAGGTTGTCCTCGAACAGGAGCGCGTAGGCTTGTTTGTAGGTGAGGCGCTTGCGGCTGCGGATGACGGTGTTCGAGTAGGTTTGGGCCTTGAGGCCGCCCTGCGCGTCAAACACGAGGAAGACCGCCTTGGTGAGCCGGTCCTGCGCTTCCACCAGCGAGCATAGCCCGTTGGAGAGCTTTTCCGGCAGCATCGGAATGACCGTGCCGACCAGGTAGGTCGAGTTGCCTCGGCGCTGCGCCTCTTTGTCGAGAAAAGTGCCGGCCTTCACGTAGGCGGACACATCCGCAATGTGGATACCGACGCGCACCTCGCCCTCGGGCAGGTACTCAAGCGAGAGGGCGTCGTCGAAGTCCTTGGCGTCGTCCGGGTCGATGGTGAAGGTCGGGATCTGCCGGTAGTCGAGGCGGCCTGCGAGTTCACCGGGTTGCACGGTGTCGGGAAGCGAGGCGACCTCGCGCTCGACGGCGGCGGGGAACGTGGGATCGAGTTTGAACTTGTGGTAAATGCCCGCGAGTTCGGCGCGCGGCTCGAAGGTTTTGCCGAGGCGTTCGATGATTTCGCCCTGTATGAGCTGGCTGCGCTGGGTCCATTCGCCGAGGCGGACCACGACCTTGTCGCCAATTTCTGGAGTCGGCGTGAGCGTGCCGGCGGCGGGGTCGCCGACCACGATCTCGTGAAACATCCGCGGGTCGTCGGGTTTAACATAGTAGGTGTTGCGGATGCGCTGGAGGTTGCCGACAACCGTGTCGCGGGCGCGTTCTAGAACGCGCAGCACCCGACCAGTTCGCTCGGTCCCGCGCCCATCGCGGCGCTGGCGGATGCCGGGGTTAACGTGGATTTCGACCGTGTCGCCGTGGAAGGCTACGCCGGTGTCCTCGGGAAAAATCTGGATCGCCTCAGGAGCGGGGCCGGAGCCGGTTTTGGTCGGCACTACAAAGGCGGAACCGCCGGCGCGGAAGTTTAGCCGGCCGGTGAGCACCTCGGAGTCGGCGTGGCGTTCCGGAGTGCGCTCGGAAGAACGCGTAAAGGAAGACGTGTTGGGTTGAAAGATCGCCCGCTGGCCCTGTCCATGAGCTCGTGCTTGAGCGGGTGTGTGGGGGGCACCGGCGGTGGCGGCCGACGCAGCACCACGGGCGGGCATGGCGATACGGTCGCCTTGAACGAGCGCCAGTTCACCTTTGGCGAGCAGGCCGCGGACCTCGTGGGCGAAAACGGCGCGGAGTTTTTTATGGAGGCCGAGGGCGCGGGAAAGCGTCAGAACGGTGGCGGGTCGATAGTCGGTTTGACGCAGCAATTCGAGGAGCGATTCGCGGTATTTCATGGCGTGGAGCGGTGCGGCCGAAACCGGGAAATGCCCCGGTTTTTCAGTGGTAATAACCAAGGCACGTGCCTACGGTGCCGCGATGAAAATCGTGCACGTTGCCAGTGAATTGTTCCCCTACATTAAAACTGGCGGACTGGCCGATGCGGTGGCGGCGCTAGCGGGGACCCTTGCGGCACGCGGCAACGAGGTGTCGGTGTTCCTTCCCGGTTACCGGGCGGTGGTGGATCATTCGCTGGCGACGGGGGCGACGCGGACGCACGGATTGCGCATCGAGATGGGCGAGACCTTTATGACCGGTGAGGTCCGGTCATTTTCACCGGCTAAGAACCTCACGGTTCACCTCATTTGCCGCGAGGAGTTCTTCGACCGCCGCAATCCTTACGGCACGGCGGAACGCGATTACGAGGACAACCACCTCCGCTTTATTTTCTTCTGCAAAGGCGTGGTCGAGACCATGCGCTTTCTTGATCTGAGCGCCGACGTGATCCACGGCCACGACTGGCAATGCGGGTTTCTGCCGCTGCTCCTGCGTCACGCCGAGCAGCGTTACGGCATCACCCTGGCGATGAAGACGGTGTTCACGATTCATAACATCGCCTTCCAAGGGGTGTTTCCGATGCGCTCGTTTTACCGCACCAACTTGCCCGATGAACTCAAGGGCATCGATGGCGTCGAGTTTTATGGGCAGATGAGCATGATGAAGGCGGGTATCCTGTTTTCGGATCGCGTCACCACGGTCAGCCCGCGCTACGCCCGCGAGATCCAGACGGCGGAGTTTGGCTGCGGTCTTGACGGGGTGATTTTGAGCCGCGCCGCCGATCTGGTTGGCTTCATTAACGGCATCGACACGACGGTCTGGAATCCGGCTACCGATCCGCTGATTCCCGAGCATTATTCCGTGGGGAAACTCGCAGGCAAAGC
>JBIIMH010000075.1:0-7474 GCA_044338095.1 Rariglobus sp.
GCACCGACCAACTCGTTGGCGAAGCGCATGAGCACGTCGGCCTGAATGTTCGCCAAAACCACCTCGGCTTGGCGCCCACCGGCCAAGCCGCTGACCAAGTCGCCGGTAAAGAAGTCCACCGCGCCGGTCAGTTCGTTCATGGCGGCGTTCTCTTCGCTGACCCGGACCGCCTCGGCATCGTTGTCAAAACCCACGATACGGCCAAAGCCGAGCTTGGCGGCGGAAAGCGCGAGAATCCCGGAACCGCAACCTGCATCAATGACCCGCAACTCACCCACGCGCGCGCCGGCCTGATCAGCCAGAACGACGAGCCGCTCGCAGCACAACCGGGTCGTCTCGTGGTTGCCGGTGCCGAAAGCCAGGCCTGGATCCAACCAGATAACCACTTCACCGGCTGCCGGTTGAAATGTTGCACGCTCCCAGACCGGAACCCAATGCAGGCGGCCAAACTGGGACGCCTTAAAGTGCGCCTTGTAACTGTCGCGCCAGTCCTGATCAGCCAACTCGCGGAATTCTGGCTCCGCCAGCGCGCCAAAACCTGCGACGAGCGGCACCAACTCCGCCCACTGCGCCCGACCCACGATTGAGTCGGCAAAAACGCCCACGATCCAAGCCCGCTGGACGATCACGTCTTGCAGCAGGCTCCAGCCCTCGACCCCGAGCTCCTGAAACACCTCGTCGATGGCATCGACCGCTTGGGGGGAAATCTCGGCTTTAATTTCAAACAGACTCATAATGCGCGCAGACTCCGCGCCGCCCCTGTGCGATGCAAACGCATTCTCCGGTGACGTGGCCGGCCTAAAGTGGCCTTGAACGTGAGCTCAAGGGGGTTGAGGCGCCAAAGGGCGGCCAGGCCACCTCGTGCTCACGCACGAAGCCACGCCGAAGTTCACCGCCCCCCCCAACCCCGAGTCGGCTCAGCCGCCCGCCCTCGCCGCACCGCCGCACCGCTCACTCGTCGTCGATCTGTATATCCTTATTGCGGTGGCGCGGACAACCGGCCCGCAACCAACCGGTGATGAACCGGTCGATATCGCCATCCAACACGCCTTGGGTGTCGGACGTGGACACTCCCGTGCGTAAGTCCTTCACCATCTGATAAGGCTGAAGCACGTAACTGCGGATCTGGGCGCCGAAACCGATTTCGCCCTTATCGCCATAGAACTTGTCCATCTCGGCGCGCTGCTCGTCCTGCTTCTTTTCATAGAGGCGGGATTTCAGCACGTTCATCGCGGCAGCCTTGTTCTTGATCTGCGAGCGTTCGTTTTGGCAGACCACCACCGTGTTGGTCGGAATGTGCGTGATACGCACGGCCGAGTCGGTCGTGTTAACCCCCTGACCGCCCTTGCCGGAGGAACGGTAAACGTCGATGCGCAGCTCGCTCTCGGGAATGTCGATCTTGATCTCGTCGGTGATCTCCGAGACCACGTCTACCGCGCAGAACGAGGTGTGACGGCGGGCATTGGAGTCGAACGGCGAGATGCGCACCAGCCGATGAACCCCGCGCTCGGCCTTGCAATAACCGTAGGCGTTTTCGCCTTTGATGAGGATAGTCGCTTTGGAAATGCCCGCTGTGTCACCGGGTTGCACATCCATGAGCTCGACATCGAAGCCCCGGCGCTCGGCCCAGCGGTTGTACATGCGGTAAAGAATGTCCGCCCAATCGTTGGACTCGGTGCCGCCGGCACCGGCTTGGATCGAGAAGATCGCGTTGTTGCGATCGAACTGACCGGTGAGGAACGCGCCGATCTCGATTTTGTCGAGTTCGGGCAACATGGCGTCGACCTGAGTGGTGAGTTCCGCCCCAAATTCGTCTTTTTCGTCCGGCGTGCCGGCGTCGATGAGCTCCAGCATAACGTCGATGTCGGCGACGCGTTTGCGGAAATCGACCACGGGAAGGACGGCGCGTTTGAGGGCGTTGACCTTGCCGATGTGTTTTTGGGCGCGCTCGTTGTTATCCCAGAAGGTGGGATCGCCCATTTGGGCTTCGAGGGCCTCTATTTCGCGAAGCTTTTGTTCGCAGTCAAAGAAACCTCCATAGATGCCCTGCGCGCTTCTTGATGTTTTCGATGTGGTTGAACGTTTCGGGAGAGACCATGGCGTTATAGAAAGGTTGATGAGCGCAACGGCGGGCAAGCGGCGCAAGGACGAAAGCGCCCGCGCCGCGGAAATGCCGCGCCCCTCACCGTTGCAGTCCGCCACACCACGCCATCTCGGCGTGCTGAGGTTAGCCTACTTAGCTTTTTTCGGCGCTTTTGGTTCCGGAGTTTTGAAAATAGCCTCCAGCTCCAGCCCGGTGATGCGTTTGATCCCGCCGAGTAACCGCCACAATACAAACACCATCATTCCCATGCTCGGGACGACGATCACCGGCCAGCTCAGGACATGCATCTTGGCCAACTCGGCGTTAAATTCAGGCGTTCCAGGGGGGCTTTTTAACAGATAAATCGCCAGAACGAAGTTGAGCACCGCACTAATCAGGAACGACAAGGCCAGCAGGTAACTGGAGTGCACGAGCAGGCGCTCAAAGGCGAAGCGATTACCCTGATCATCGAGCGCCTGATCCACCCGAGGAACATCGATGACCTGATCGTTGTAAAGCATCGTCCGAACCAGCGGGGTTTTGGATTTCAACGAGGCCAGTACCACCAGGCCAATCACCGCCGGGACGCCCGCTTCCTTGATCGCGAATCCAAAACCGCCCACCTGAAGCAAGCCCAGTCCTCCGGTAAGCAACACGCTGACAAAGCCAAGGATAGAGATAAAATTAGCCTTACGCCGCACCATGAAATCCCACACCCCGTAGCCCAGCGGAAACACCAAGGCGAACACCAGACCACCCGCCGGACCGAGCCGCGTCTCGGCGCTTAATTTCGACAAAATCAGCGTGGGAATCAGGATATTGAAAACCAGATTGACCAGCAGGTTTTCCTTTTTGGCGGGCGCGTTCGACATGGGTGTAAAACCGAAATGAACCATGAAACCCGCCAAAAGAAAAGGCCCGCGCTGAATTAGCCCCAATCCCGTCCAAATGGCCAATACCGCCATCCGCCTCAATCGAGGCAGACGGGAAACCTGCGCCACGCTCCCTCAACGGACTCAGCGCGAGATGTCGCGCTGAGTGAGCACCTTAAAGCCGTGGTGGTTGAGTGATTGCGCGGCCACGTCGGCATCCTCGATGTTGAGCGCCAGCGCCGATTTGCCATCGGGACGCTTAATAAAACTGTAAACGTAGTGGATGTTGATCTCCGCCTCGAGCAACGCGGAGAGTACGCCCTTGAGATCACTTTCGTCGCTGATTTCAACCGCCAGAACGTCGACCTCCGTGTACGGGAAATCGTTGTTAATCATCAGCTCACGGGCGCGATCGGGGTCGTCGACGATGAGGCGCAGGATCGAGCTGTCGGTGGTGTCGAGCACGGTCAGCGCCATCACGTGGACGTTGTTGTTTTTGAGCAGCGCAGTCAGGTCGTAGAGACGGCCGACGCGGTTTTCGGCAAAAACGGAAAACTGCTTAACCGGATCGGCGGCGATGGAAATATTCGTGGAAGCCATGGTGAGCGGTGCGCAGAAACGTGCCCAGTTAATGACTCGGGTCAATGGCGCTGCTGGTGGAAGGACGACTCGGAGGCGCGTTCCTCCGCAATCGTTCTCTTACTTCTACTCGTTCTCTCGTCAGCCGCCTTTTCTCCTTCCGCAAAACTCGCCGCGGCAGTTCCCGCATCCCCGGCCCACACGGGGCCGCGAGCAATCTTAGGCTAGGCTAAACAACTTGCTTCGGACGTGGCAGTTACCTGACTTGCGAGCAACCGATGCAGTCGAAAACCGCCCACCACCATGCCGCCAACCAGCGCCGCGCCGAAGCCAGCGCGCGTCTGGTGGTGCGTGGCATGGCGCTCAATCTCGGGCTGGCCTGCGTCAAGTTCGCCGGCGGCATCCTCGGCGGCACTTACGCGCTGATCGCTGACGGCTTCGAGTCGCTGCTTGATGTGTTTTCCTCGGCGCTGGTCTGGGCGGGTTTCCGCGTGGCGGCGCGCCCGCCGGACCAAAACCACCCTTACGGCCATGGCAAAGCAGAGCCGTTGGCCGCCATGGCGGTGGGGCTGGTCGTGTTCGGGGTCGCCATCTGGATCGGCGTGCATGCGGTGCGGGAGATTCTCAATCCGCACCCCGCGCCGCATTGGGCAACCCTGCCGTTACTCGCTGGGGTCGTGGTGGTTAAAACCTGGTTTTCGCGCCGCGTGGCCAAGGTCGGCGAACAGGAGGGCAGCACCGGGCTGGGCGTGGAGGCGTGGCATCACTACGCCGACGCGCTAACCTCGGCGGCGGCCTTCGTGGGCATCGCGGTCGCGGTGACCTGCGGACCCGGCTACGAGGCGGCCGACGACTGGGCGGCGCTGGTCGCCTGCGTGGTGATTTTATTCAACGGCGTGGCGATGTCCCAGCGCGCTCTGGCTGACGTGATGGATACGGCCGTGCCGGTGGAACTCGAGACGGCGGTTCGCTGTATCGCGCGCGCGGTGGACGGGGTTTACGCGCTGGATAAATGCCGGGTGCGCAAGAGCGGGCTGAGCCACCTCGTCGACATCCACGTGGTGGTCGATCCGGTGTTAACGGTGCGCCAGGGTCATGTGATCGCCCACGCTGTTTCGAATGCGCTGCTGCACTCGGCGCTGCACATCACCGACGTGTCCGTGCACATCGAACCGGCCGAGGGCGTGGACCGACGCGCGTAGGAAGTTAATACCCTTTCGCGCTTAAGATGGGCCCAGATCGGGTCATGGGGAAGCGGATCCCTGTGGGCAAACACCGTGAGCTCACGCTCAAGGCCACGAGGACCTCTGACCGAACAACCTTCAACATCCAACATTCAACGTTCAACATCCAACATTCAACCGCCCGCGCCAACCCCGCTGCACTCCGAGATGAACGTTGGATGTTCAATGTTGGATGTTGAACGTTCTCCGCCTCCCCCTCCGCAATCATTCTCGTTCCCCTAATCGTTCCCTCCCCCTCCCCGCGCCACCAACCCGTTTTGCCGTTTGCGCGTTGGCACGGGGCAGGCTTAGGTTGCGCCCATGTTCGCCCGGTCCACCGACAAGCCGCTCAGTAAAAACCCCAACTTGCTCAAGTGGGTCGCCAAAATGGCCGCCCTCACCCAGCCCGCCGCCATCCACTGGGTCGACGGTTCCGAGGAGGAAAACACCGAGCTGTGCGCCCAAATGGTGGCCGCCGGCACGTTGATCAAACTCAACGAGGAGCTCTGGCCGGGTTGCCACTACGCGCGCTCCGACCCCAGCGACGTGGCCCGCGTAGAGGACCGCACGTTCATCTGCTCACTTTCCAAGGACAACGCCGGCCCGACCAACAACTGGATCGACCCGTTTGTGATGCGTAAAACCCTGAAATCCCGGTTCCAGGGCTGCATGGCGGGGCGCACGATGTACGTGTTGCCCTTCAGCATGGGGCCGGTCGGCTCGCCCCTGGCGCAGATCGGCGTGCAGTTAACCGACTCTCCCTACGTGGTGGTCAACATGCGCATCATGGCGCGCATCGGACTGCCGGTTTTCCAGCAGATCGACAACGACGGTAAACGCGTGGTGCCGTGCATGCATTCGGTGGGCGCGCCGCTCGCCCCGGGCCAAACCGACGTGCCTTGGCCGTGCAACCCGGACAAGTACATCGTCCACTTTCCCGAAACGCGCGAAATCTGGTCCTACGGCTCCGGCTACGGCGGCAACGCGCTGTTGGGCAAAAAGTGTTTCGCCCTGCGCATCGCCTCCAACATGGCCCGCGACGAGGGCTGGATGGCCGAGCACATGCTCATCCTCGGCCTCGAAAACCCGCAGGGTGAAAAAACCTACGTCGCCGCCGCCTTCCCCAGTGCCTGCGGCAAGACCAACTTCGCCATGCTCATCCCGCCCGCGCCGCTTTTGGCCCAGGGCTGGAAGATCTGGACCGTGGGCGACGATATCGCGTGGCTCAAACCCGACGCCAACGGCCGCCTCCACGCCATCAATCCGGAAGCCGGCTTTTTCGGCGTCGCTCCCGGCACCTCGCTCAAAACCAACCCCAACGCCATGGCGGCGCTGGCCAAAAACACGATTTTCACCAACGTCGCCCTCACACCCGAAGGCGGCGTGTGGTGGGAGGGCATGACCGAAAAAGCGCCCGCCGAACTGACCGATTGGCAGGGCAAAGCGTGGACGCCCGCCCTAGCCAAGGAAACCGGCACCAGAGCCGCGCACCCCAACGCGCGTTTCACCGCGCCCGCCGCGCAATGCCCGACCATTGATCCGGCCTGGGAATCGCCCGAGGGCGTGCCGATCAGCGCGCTCATCTTTGGCGGCCGCCGCGCCAGCACCATCCCGCTGGTTTATCAGGCATTTAACTGGAGTGCGGGGGTTTATGCGGGCGCCACCATGGGCTCGGAGATGACTGCGGCGGCGGCCGGCACGCTTGGCAAAGTGCGCCGCGACCCGTTCGCCATGCTGCCGTTCTGCGGCTACCACATGGGCGACTACTTCCGCCATTGGATCTCGATGCAGAAAAACCTGAGCGAGACGCCGCGCATTTTCAGCGTGAACTGGTTCCGCAAGGGCGCCGACGGCGAGTTCCTGTGGCCCGGGTTCAGCGACAACATGCGTATTCTTAAATGGATCGTGGAGCGCTCGCGCGGACGCGCCTGTGCCCGCGAGACCCCGGTGGGCTGGCAACCGCGCTTTGAGGACATCGACTGGACCGGCAGCGAGTTCACCGCGGAAAAGTTTAACGCCCTGCAGGTGATCAACCGTGCCGCTTGGCGCGCCGAGGTGATCGGCCACGAGGAGCTGTTCATCGACCTGCACGCGCATTTGCCCAAAGAGATGATCTTCGAGCGTGAGCTGCTGATTTGTCGGCTATAAGAGTAGCGCAGACTTCCAGTCTGCATTTCCCTCCCGAGCAGCCTGTAGGTCTGCGCTAGTCTTTACGGTACGGATTCGCCCATAAATGGGCTTATACCCCCAAAAAACGCCATGCGCCCATCGCGCTACCGCCAATAACTGCGCAGGCGTTGGCAACCCTCGCCGAGCGGCGGCAGCGGGATTCGGGCACAGTGACCGCCTTCTATCATGGCCAAATCAATGTCCCCCTCTCCGTGTTACGTGCCGACGCCCTCCAGCGGAATCGAACTTTTGCGGAAATACTCCGGGCCGGTCCCACGCTACACCTCTTACCCCACGGCCAACCATTTCACCGAAGACCTCGCCGCCTTCGATCCCGTTTCCCTCCTCAAATTGGATAACCAGCCTGGCGCCGGCCCCCTCTCGCTGTATATCCACCTTCCGTTTTGCCAAAGCCGCTGCTGGTTCTGCGGCTGCACCAACTTGGTCACCAGCCGGCAGGATTCGGCCGACACCTACCTCGACGAACTCACCAAGGAAGTCGCCCTGACCACGCCCTACATCGACCCGGCGCGCACCGTCACCCAGCT
>JBIIMH010000076.1:0-7427 GCA_044338095.1 Rariglobus sp.
CGTTTTTTTGATTTCTCAATTCATAACAAAGATTTGGATCTAAACTCAAAATTGATTTTAAAATTAACAAACAACGCCCCGCCCCCGTCGGGCTTACACCCGTTGGACTTAAACCATCAGTAAATCAGGGGAAAAAGGAACAATGCGCACAATTTTGAATGAAAATGAACTAGCGGCGGCGTTAACCCGGCTGAATGAATGGTCGGTCGACGGTAAATGCATCAAGCGGCGTTGGAAGTTTGAAAATTTTGCCGAGTCGCTTTCGTTCGTAAACCGGGTCGGAGCCCTCGCCGAGGCGGCTGATCACCACCCCGACATCACATTCGGCTGGGGCTACGCCGAGATGCTGCTGACAACCCACGACCGCGGCGGCATCACCGAGGTCGACGTTGCGCTAGCGGCAAAAATCGACCTTATCTGATCGCCGCCGAATGCGTTTTTCCCGACCCATAGGACTGACTCCACTAAAGAGCAACACCCCCAAAAAAAACGCCTGACGATGATGCCACAGTTACTCAAAAATGGCTGCTGCTTATTTAGCGAATCGCTAGGGATTGTCCTCAATCGCAATTGCTCGTACCATGTCAACTATGCGCAAATTATGGAATCGACCGAGTATGCCGGTCTGGAGCCTCTCGACCAAAAACGCAGCGGGAAACACTAATTTCAATATTTGCACCTACGTTACGAGTGTATCGATGGAGCCCAAGCTGATGCTGGTAGCGCTCTATAACGGAACCAAAACTTTGGAGAATGTACAGCAGACCAACCATGGACTCCTGCAACTGCTTACCGAAGACTTAGCTTCGGTGGTGCGGGTCTGTGGACAGATGTCCGGACACCGTATTAATAAATATGACCGCCTAGTAAAACGCTACGCGATGGGGGAATGTGCCGGTCTGCCTTTTTTTAAGGCGGCGGCGGGGTACATGGAGCTATCGTTTACAACACTGACGCCGATTGCTGGTGACCACGTGCTGGCGCTCGCCCAAGTAGTGCAGTCAAAAAATTGTCATGACACACCAATTCTAACGACCGACTACCTCAAAGAGCATAAATTCACCCGCTAGCACCTAATTTTTTCATAAAATTAGCAATGTTTTCTGCAACCACCACAAAACAAGAATTACTGAATTACATCGCTACGTTTGATGTAGTTGATTTCGCTAAAACTCGTAACCATTTAAGTGGCAGGGTATCTCGGCTATCACCTTATATCACTAGAGGAGCAATCACTCTGCCGGAAATTAGACAACCCTCAAAAGCTGGGCTAACATCGCGCAAATCTTCAATGGCCCTTTTTAAACTTGTCGTCGTATTAACCAGTGTCTCCTTCCTAATTTATGGTTTGAGTTGTCTGTTTACCCGTTACATGAGGCAGGAATTCGAGCGGTTCGGCTTGGTAAAATTCCGGGTATTAACCGGCGTGCTCGAAGTGGCTGGAGCTATTGGACTGGCGCTTGGGTTGGTTCTGCCTATTTTCGGCTGCATTGCTGCCGGCGGCCTGGCGCTACTCATGTTTTCAGGCTTTCTGGTTCGCTTGAAAATTAAAGACACGCCTTTGCAGGCTTCGCCTGCGTTTTTTTTCATGGCCCTTAATTTATACTTACTGTTCGTTTTTTTAAACGCGTAGCAGCTGACGATTCCACTTAAATACAAAAAATATATCCAAACTATACATAATCAACTTATGCAAATATTTAAGCTAATCTTACAAACAGTAATCGCACTCGGCATCCTCAATGTCTGGCTCCTTCGTTTTAGCCAGCCCAGTGCGTGGCGCGGGGATTCTGCCAGCAACATGCGAGACGAGTTTGCCGCCTATGGATTGCCAAGCTCGGTCATGTATTTTGTTGGATTCCTGAAAGTTCTTTGTGCCCTACTGTTGCTCTCCTTTCTTTGGATACCTTCGGCTGCCATGCCAGCAGGCGGACTAATCGCCCTGCTGATGTTAGGCGCAGTTGCCATGCATGTGAAGATAGGCGACCCAATTAAGAAGTCGTTGCCCGCCGCCACCCTGTTCATCTTAAGTTTGCTAGTGGTCATTCTCTAGACGAAATCATATCTGCAGGACTCACTTCATTAGTTGTTTTCGACAATGGCTACACCCTTGCGCCATTACTGGTACCAAACCTAACCAACACCGCATTGCCACCCTTTAGGCGCCTTTATTACCACTAGGCCCGGTGCACTCGCCCTGCCATTGCGTTGACAGGTGCATCTCTGGAGAAAGTTTTAATTATGGTGAGTCCAAAATTTGTTACTACACGCCGCGTCGAATTCCATGAAACCGACGCCGCCGGCATCATGCATTTTTCTAACTTTTACCGCTGGATGGAGGTTTGCGAACATGAGTGGTTCCGGTCCTTGAATCTGTCGATGATGAGCACGACACCCTCAGGTATTCGTCTCGGTTGGCCGCGGCGGGACGCTGCCTGTAGTTTTCTGCGTCCCCTTCGCTGTGGCGACCTAGTGCGCATCACCTCGTCTATCACAGCGCTCGGCGATACGAGTGTCACCTATGAGTTTGTTTTCCATAAAGACCGCGCCGGTAAATGGACGGAAGTGGCCAACGGCCGCATGACTACTGTCCATGTGCGACAAGATGCCACGGGCCGAATGGAGGCCGAACCTATCCCTGCTGAGACACGGGCCGCCCTCGGTATTACCGTTTAGACTAAACTCGGCACCTCTTATACAATCCGAATGGACTCTGAGCGACGCCCCCTTAGCGACGACGTTGAACGGCTCAGTCTTGGTCAGCCAACCCGACAACGTATCGGTAACCGAGGCGCGCCGCATCGACTGAACCAACGTGAGCGGATCCTCTTTGAGGTAGCCCGTCGGACTTCACTAAATCGGCAGAAATAAGATACTCATGTTATTTTAGTAAATCATGATGCGGTTTTCATATAACACATGACCAATAAGTTTATTACGATTGATCGGCAGACTCCATTACTACCGCCCCCGACCTGCGCGATTCGGTGAAGAAGGATCACCTGGTAAACTTCATCGTCGATGCGGTTGAGCACATCGACGTGAGTTCGGTGGCCGTGAATCAACGCGGTAGTGGCAGTGCGCAATAACTACTGCTGTTTACTGTCCACGAATCCGGGGGCTTGTCCGCTGAGGCCACGGTTGAGGGTTTCTCACTCCGACAGGCTGCTAGACCTTAAACGTCCCGACCAGCTTGCTCAAGGTCGTGGCTAGTCCGTCGAGTTGCGTGGCGCTGGTACTGATCCGGACCGCGCCCTTGGCCGCATCGGCCGAGGCCTGTGAAACTCCGGAGATGTTGCGGGCCACCTCGGACGCACCCTCGGAGGTCTGCTGCACGTTGATCGACAGCTCGCTGGTCGCGGTGGAAACCTTGTGCACCGTGCCGACAATCTCAGAGGTCGTCGCCGACTGCTCTTCGACCGAGGCCGCAATCGAGGAGGAAATGTGCGAGACCTGCTCGATCACCTTGGCCACCTCGTCGAGCGAGCGCATCGAGGCCCCGGCGTTGTCTTGGATTAACGAAACCTGCTTGCGAATGTCCTCGGTGGCGGCGGCGGACTGGCGGGCAAGTTCTTTGACCTCGTTGGCCACCACCGCGAACCCACGGCCGGCTTCGCCAGCGCTGGCCGCTTCAATCGTGGCGTTGAGCGCCAGCAGGTTGGTTTGCTCGGCGATGCGGTTGATTAACTCCACCACCTTGCCGATCTGGCGGGCGGATTCGTCGAGTTTGCCCATCAAGTCACGAGTCTGTCGGGCTTGAGCGTCGGCCTTGCGGGCGATCTCGCTTTCGTGGGCGCAGTTGCGAGCAACCTCTTGGATGGAAGACGACATTTCCTCCATGGCCGCCGCCACCGTGGTGGTCGATTGGGTGATCTGAGTGGCCGCAGCGGCCATCGATTTCGAGTTGCTGGACAACTGCTCGCCGGCCGAGGCCACGGTGTTGGCCTGCACGGTGGTCTCCTCGGATGTGGCCGCTTGGTTGTTGGCCGTTTCGGTGAGCACCTGGGAAGCGCTCAGCAGATCGGAGGCCGACTTGCTCAGGCTGACGACGAGTTGGCGCAGGTTGGCGATCGACGCATTGATCGCCCCGGCCAAAACCCCCAACTCGTCGGAGCGGTTCAGCTCGATCTGGGTAGTGAGATCGCCCTTGGCGAGTTTCTCCATGGCGCCCACGCACAGCTGGATCGGCCGGGTGATGGAACGAGCCACGAGGAAGGCGACGCCGAGCAGCAGCACCAGCGACACCCCGACCGTGAGATAAGTGGCCCGGTTGGCCGCGATTACCCCGGCATGCAGCTCTTCCTCATCGTCTTGTACTACGATCGCCCAGCCCAGCCCCGGATAACCGAGGGCGCCAGCGGACTTCGCATAACCGGCGATCATTTCACTCTTATACTCGGCGGAATAATAGCTGGAGGTGCCAAATGCATTGGGGGCGATCGCCGCTTTCACGCTCGGGTTGGTGGCGGACAGGTTCAGCTTCATGACCTCGTTGTAATCAGGCCGCAGGTCCTTGCTGCCGATGTGATGCGGATTGTAGCGGGTCACCAGCGTGCCGTCCTTGTTGACCAGCAGAATAACCGCGCTGGAAAACCCCGAGGCCTCCATGCGCCGCCAATCCTGCTGGATGATGCTTTCGGCGATCAGCGAATAGTCGGCGAGGTTACGCCATACCCCGAGGAACTCGCCCTTGGGGCTCATGATCGGAGCGGAGAAGCCCACCGTGAGGTGGTTGCCGCCGCGCAGCCGCACCACATCTGCGTCAATCGCAACGTCCTCGACCACGGTGCCGGTGAGGACGTCGGAGGCCAGGAACCGTCCATCGCGGGCGTCGCGAAACCAGGAGGCCTTGGCGTAATCCTTGCCCAGCATGAAGCTGGTATCGAGCGCCTTGCCGGCGGCGTCGGCGCTGTTAACCGCGATCACCTTACCTTGGGCGTCGGTGACCACGCTCAGGGTGTATAACCCGTAGAGCCGCACGTAGGTGTTGATCGCCTCGGTGAGTTTTTGCCGACCCTCCGGCTGGCTCAGATCGTTGTCGAACAGGACGTGATTGGTCGCGAAGGCCTGGACGTCGCCATAGCGCTCAAAAAAGTTGCGCTCAATGGTTTCAAGCGAACCGCCGGCGGCGGTCTTGAGCCGCAGGTCGATATCGCTGGCGATCTTGGCGGTGGATTTCAGGCTAAGTCCGGCGATCACCAACAGGGGGATCAAGCCGACGGTGAGTAAAATGAGAACGAAACGGCCAGTGAGGTTGAGTTTCATGATGGGGGGTACGTTTGGGGTGATTTAGGGGAACACAGGCGGGCAATCAGGTCAGTTGCTGGGATAAGCGAGGGGCATGTTGGGTGAGGATTGAGGACTAGTGAGGGGAAAGCACTTGGGTGAGCGCGCGGCAGAGGCGCTCACGGTCGAGTTTGGTTTCGTAATGGTCGATGCCGGCCGCCTTGGCCTTCGCATGGAAGTCGTCGCTATCGCGCGCCGACAGGGCGATCACCGGCAGGGCCTTTAGGCGGGCATCGCCACGGACACGGGAGGTTAACTCGAAGCCGTTGAGCCGGGGCATTTCCAGGTCGGTGATCAACACGTCGTACTTGCCGGTTTGCAGGCGCTCCCAGGCCGCCTCGCCGTCGTCGGCGATGTCGAGGTGGGATACGACCTCGGTCAGACTCCGGCGGACGGCCTCGCGAAAAAAGGCGGTGTCCTCGGCGAGCAGCACGCGCAGGGATGACAGTTCGCTGCCCTTGGGCGGCTTGGCATCGATGCCGGCGGCTTGGAGCAGGCTGTACAGATCCACCACCACCGTCAGCCGGTTCTGCAAGGTAGCCGTGCCGAGCACCCCGGGGCCGCGCAGCGTGGCGGTGTCGAGCGCGTCGACCTGCAAATCGGTGGCATCCAAAATCTGCTCGGCGATGAGCGCCACCGCGTGGTGGATGAGGCGCGGCACGATGATGTGAACCTCGGCGGGCAGGGCACCGGCCGCAGTGACCGGCAGGTGATCCTGAATACGCAGCAGACGCAACGTGGGGCCGTTGGCTTGGCGAAAGAAATCATGGCCGCCGATCCGCTCGATGCGCGAGGAGGCGATTTTTTCAATCCGCCCGATATTGGCGATGTGCAGGGCAAAGGTCTCGGCCGAGCCATCGCGGAACAACAGGATGCGCTCAGTGGCGATCAGCGCCGCCTCCCGCGTCAGCGCTCGGGTGGACGAGGCCTCGGCGGAGGGCAGACGGCCGGCGGCAATGCCCGCCAAATCCAAAATCAGGGCAATCTCGCCTTGGCCGAGCAAGGTCGCCCCGGAGTAAAACCCGGTGCCTTGCAGGTGACGGCCGAGCGGCTTGACCACGATTTCCTCGGTGTCGGCGACCAGCTCGACCTGCAGGCCGAAACGCCGGTGATCAAGCTTGAGGATCAACACATAGCCGGGCGCTTCGTCGGCCGTAAGGGTGGGCAGGCCGAGCAGCGTGGACAAGTTAATCACCGGCAAGAGCTCTTCGCGCAAGCGGATCACCTGGGAGCCACCGAAGCGCTCGATCGGCCGCTCCGCGCTCGGCCGGACGATCTCCAGCAAGTTGAGCTGCGGCACGGCAAAGCGGCGCGTCGAACAGCCCACGATCAGGGCGGGGATAATGGCCAGAGTTAACGGCAGCCGGATGATCAGCGCAGTCCCGTGGCCGACGACCGATTCGATTTCCACGCGCCCGCCGAGCCGCTCGATGTTGGTCTTCACCACGTCCATGCCCACCCCGCGCCCGGAGACGTCGCTGACGACCGCAGCGGTGGAAAATCCGGGGGCAAAGATCAACTGCCAGGCTTCGGCCACAGTCATGCGGGCGGCCTGGTCGGTGGCGAGCAGGCCCTTTTCCACGGCCTTGGCTTTGAGCACTTCGGGGTTGAGCCCACGCCCGTCGTCGCGCACCTCGATTTGCACCCGACCAGCAAGGTGGGCGGCGGAGATGCGCACCTTGCCGGCGGCGGGTTTGCCCAGACGCAGGCGTTCGGCGGCCGGCTCGATGCCGTGGTCGGCGCAATTGCGGATCAGGTGGGTGAGCGGATCGGACAGCCCCTCGATCAAGGCGCGGTCCAACTCGACGTCGTTGCCCACCGTTTCCAGCTCGATTTCCTTGCCCAGCTTCTGGCCCAGATCGCGCACGATCCGGTTAAAGCGTCCAAATAGGCCGCCGACCGGTTGGAGCCGCGCGCGCATGATGGTGCGCTGCAAATCGGTGGTGACGCCGCTGATGCCCTGCACAATCCCGGCGAGCCCTTCCTGCCCCGGGGTAACGACGCCGCCGCGAGCCGGGGCGGCGATGCGCAACAATTGGTTACGCCCCAGCACCATCTCGCCGGCTAGGTTCATCAGGGCGTCGAGCAGGGAAACGGAAATGCGGACGGTATCCTCGGTCTTGACGCGGGCGGCGGGGCCA
>JBIIMH010000077.1:0-7398 GCA_044338095.1 Rariglobus sp.
AGGACGGCTTCTCCCTCGAACCCGTTAAGAAATAAACCCAATCGATCCGTTACACAGAGGACACTGAGGTCGCACAGAGTCCACGGAGAACAAAACAAACTCCTTTATCGCCACTCGCCGCCGCGCCTCAAAATTCTCCGAGCTAGTTACGTTTCTCCGTGATCTCTGTGCCTCCTCGGTGCTCTCTGTGTAACCACTCCGTATCCGTTTCCTAATTCCCCTTTTACCATGTCGATGTCACCTCTCGAAGAACTCCGCCACTCCGGCTCCCACATTCTGGCCACCGCCATCCTGCGCATCTATCCCGATGCCAAGCTCGACATCGGACCTCCCACCGACACCGGCTTTTATTACGACATCGATCTCGACCAGAAACTCACCCTCGAAGACCTGCCCAAGATCGAGGCCGAGATGAAAAAGGTCGCCGATGAAAACCAGGCCTTCATCCGCAAGGAAGTTTCCCGTGAAGAGGCCACCGAGATCATCAAGTCGCGCGGGCAGGAGCGCTACAAACTCGGCCGTCTCGCGGACATCCCCGAAGGCGAGAAAATCTCCTTCTACCAGAACGGCGAATTCATGGACCTGTGCGCCGGTTCGCACATCCGCTACTCCTCCAAATTCAAAGCCTTCAAGCTGCTCTCCATTGCCGGTGCCTACCACCGCGGTGACGAGAAAAACAAGCAGCTCCAGCGCATCTACGGCACCGCCTTCCCGACCAAGGAAGAGCTCGCCCAATACCTCGAACGCATGGAGCAGGCGAAACTGCGCGACCACCGTAAACTCGGTCGCGATTTAAAGCTTTTCCACATCGACGAAGACGTCGGCCAAGGCCTGATCCTGTGGACGCCCAACGGCGCAATCCTCCGTCAGGAGCTGCAAAACTTCATCAGCGACGAGCTGCGCAAGCAGGGCTATTCGCAGGTTTTCACCCCGCACATCGGCAAGCTCGCGCTCTACAAAACCTCGGGCCACTTCCCCTATTACAAGGAGTCGCAATTCCCCGCCATTCCCGAGCCCGACCAGCTCGCCCAGATTGCCAGCGAAGGCTGCGGCTGCGCCGAGATGACCGCGCGCCTTGAAGCCGTGTCAGCGCCCTTCGCCGCCGCCCTCAACGAGCGCGTGGGCAAGGAAATGATCACCGCCGACCGCGTGATGGACCCGACCAAGCTGCTGGACGGTTTCATGCTGAAGCCGATGAACTGCCCGCACCACATCAAGATCTTCGCCTCCCAGCCGCACTCCTACCGCGACCTGCCGGTGCGCCTGGCCGAGTTCGGTACCGTTTACCGCTGGGAGCAGTCTGGTGAGTTAAACGGCATGACCCGCGTGCGCGGCTTTACCCAGGACGACGCCCACTTGTTCTGCACCGAGGAACAAGTCGCAGCCGAGGTTCAAGGCTGTCTCTCACTGGTGAAAACCGTGCTCTCCACCCTCGGCATGGCGGACTACCGCGTGCGCGTCGGTCTGCGTGATCCCGATGGCAAAAAGTTCGCCGGTAATCCCGAACAATGGGACATCGCCGAAGCCGCCTGCCGCAACGCCGCAGCGACCCTCGGGGTTCCCTTCACCGAAGAACCCGGCGAGGCCGCCTTCTACGGCCCGAAGATCGACTTCGTCATCAAAGACGTGATCGGCCGCGAATGGCAGCTCGGCACCGTGCAGGTCGACTACGTTCTCCCCGTGCGCTTCGATCTCTCCTACATCGGCGCGGACAACGAAAAGCACCGCCCCGTGATGATCCACCGCGCGCCCTTCGGCTCGATGGAGCGCTTCTGCGGCGTGTTAATTGAACACTTCGCCGGCGACTTCCCGGTTTGGCTCGCGCCCGAACAGGTGCGCCTGGCCCCGATCAACGACAAAATTGGCGACTACGGCCCCGAGCTGCTGGCGCAACTGCGTCAGGCCGGCGTGCGTGCCACCCTCGACGACCGCAACGAAAAGCTCGGTGCCAAGCTCCGCCGCGCCGAATTGGACAAAATCCCCTACATGCTCGTCCTCGGTGCCAAAGAAGCCGAAACGAAATCAGTCAGCGTGCGCAGCCGCGCCAAGGGCGACGAAGGCACCCTGCCCTTCGCCGAGTACTTGGAGCGCTTGGTCAACGAGATCAAAACCCGCGCCCTGCCGGTGAAGATCGAAAAAAAAGCGTAAGACAAAACTAAACCCGATTACACAGAGGGCACAAGAGGTGGCACAGAGATCACGGAGCATTCGATCCCTGCACAGCCTTTACTCCGTGGCCTCTGTGCTACCTCTCGTGCCCCCGGTCTAACTTCGGCCCTTGGTCCTTGGTCATTGGTCCTTGGCCCTTGGTCCTTGGTCATTGGCCCTTGGTCCTTGGTCATTGGTCCTTGGTCATTTCACCCTCCTCCCTCCCATGTCCGACTGGAAACACGAACTCGATGTCCTGATTGGTGCCCGTCACGGCGGGCAAACCGAGCACCTGCTCGGCTTGTTGCGCAAGCTCGACGCCCGTTACCCCAACGTAGCCGAGATCAACTACCAGCTCGCCTGGACGCTGGAAACCAGCGGTCAGCTCGCCGGGGCCCTGCCCGCCTACGAGAAAGCCGTGGCCCTCGGCCTCACGCCCAACGAACACGCCAACGCCCTGATCGGTTTGGCCAACACCTTGCGTGGACTCGGCCAACACGCTCGTGCCGCCGAAGTGCTGCGTTCCGGCCAGCGCCAGTTTCCCGACAACCGTGAGTTCGACGTGTTTTTGGCGCTCGCCCTGCACTCGCTCGGCCAACACGCCGAAGCCCTGCAACTCGCGCTCACCGCGCTGGTCGACACCACCGAAGACCCCGGCCTGACCGCTTACCAGCGCACGATCCGTCACGCTGCGGGGCAGCTTGCTTAGGGGGCAAGTTGAGGAAAACTCTAGGTGGGTTTCCCGACGTAGCGCAGGCTTCCAGCCTGCATTCGCCAACGAGCAGACTGGAAGTCTGCGCTACTTTTTGATCGCCCCGAATTGAGTTCACTTTCGCCTCACCGGCATAAAAAAAGCCCCGTCTTTCGACGGGGCTTTTTTGCGTGTAGAACGTAAACGTTCGCGACTTAGACGGCGATGTCGCCGCGCTCGTCGGTACGGATACGGACGGCTTCCTCGATGGGCAGCACGAACACTTTGCCGTCACCGATCTTGCCGGTCTTGGCGGCCTTGACGATCGCGTCGATCGCCTTGGTTACGAGTTCGTCGGTCACGACGATCTCGATCTTCACCTTGGGCAAGAAGTCCACGGTGTACTCCGAGCCGCGATAGATCTCGGTGTGACCCTTCTGACGACCGAAGCCTTTGACCTCGGTAACGGTCATACCTTCGATACCGATCGAGGAGAGGGAGTCTTTAACTTCCTCCAACTTGAAGGGCTTAATGATGGCGATGATGAGTTTCATATAAGTTTTGATTAGGGTGGGCTGAAATGGCGTCGATTAGTTCACATAACCTTCTTCGCCGTGTTCGTTGATGTCGAGCCCCTGGCGCTCGACCTCGGTGGTCGGACGAAGGCCGACGATGGCCTTGACGATGTAGGCGATGACGATGGTGGCGACGATGGACAACACCAGGGTAACACCGATGGCCTTGAGCTGTTCGAACCAGAGGCCGCCATTGGCAACCAACTCAGCCAGACCGCTCTGCTTGGCGTACGTGTTGGCATCCGTGAGGTTACCATTGACCGAGGAGGTGGCGAGCAAGCCCGAGAGCAGCGCGCCAATGGTGCCGCCGATGGCGTGGATGCCAAAGGTGTCCAGGGCGTCATCGTAACCGAGTAGGCTCTTAAGCTTGGTCACAGCGAAATAAGGAATGATGGAAGCAACCAAGCCGATGATAACCGCACCGGTGGAATCAACAAAACCGGCGGCAGGGGTGATCACGACGAGACCGGCAACAACACCGGAGCAGAAACCGAGGATAGAAGCATGGCCGCGAAGCATCAATTCCATCATCCCCCAGACAAAACCTGCGACAGCGGCAGCGATCATGGTGGTCATGAAGGCGTTGGCCGCGACGCCATCGGCGGCGAGGGCGGAGCCGGCATTGAAGCCGAACCAGCCTACGTAGAGCATGCCCGTGCCAACCATACACAGCACCATCGAGTGCGGAGTCATCTTTTCCTTACCGAAGCCGAGGCGGGGGCCAAGGATGATGCACAACACCAGAGCGGACCAACCGGAGCTCATGTGCACCACGGTGCCACCGGCAAAATCGATCCCGCGAATGACCGCGTCACCGTTCCAAACACCGTTCATCCAGCCGGTTACGCCCCAAACCATGTGAGCGAGGGGGAAGTAAACGACCACCATCCAAATGGCAACGAACAGCAGGACCGCGCTGAACTTCATGCGCTCGGCGATAGCGCCGACGATCAGAGCCGGAGTGATGATGGCGAACATCATCTGGAACATGGCGAATACGTTCTGGCTGATCCAGTAGGCGTAGTCGGTGTTGGGAGCCGAAGTGACGCCCTTAAAGAAGAAGAACTCGGAACCACCCAGGAACGGGCTGTTAAAGCTCTTACCGAAAACCAGCGAGTATCCAAAGGCCCACCACATAAGGGTGACCAGACCAGTGATGGCCAAACACTGCGCCAAGACCGAGAGGACGTTCTTCTTGCGGACCAGGCCGCCGTAGAACAGCGCCAAGCCGGGCAAGGTCATGAACAGCACCAAAGCGGCGCAGATCATCATGAAGCCGTTGTGACCGGGACCGGCGACCCCCGCGAGGGCGGCACCGGGATCGGTGTTGTTGACGTAGGCCGTAAACGCGGCGTCAGCCGGGGCAACGGCGGGCGCAGTCGCGGCAGCGACGGCAGCCTCGGCAGGAGCCGCAGCGGCTTCCTGCGCGTAGGCAGTGAACGATGCGCCAGCCAAGGCCAGCGAACAGATGATGGTTTTAAGTATGGTCTTCATGAACGGAATGCATTCCAGCACGCCTTGGGCCAGACACCCAAAACACATGAAAAAAATTCAACCAATTTACTAACCGTTTTTAACCAATTAAATAAAAATTTAAATCAACAAAATTCACGCGTGCCAACGCAGCCTAGGCTGCGCAAAAATGCCCAGCCGAAGCGAAACCGGACTTACCTAAGTCAATTTACGTTCACTCCGGCGACGGCCGAAACGCCAAAAAAAACGGCACCGCCCGAAGGCGGTGCCGTTTTAGGCCAAAAAGGCGCGGGGGGCGCCCGATCAGACGGCGGTGTCGCCGCGCTCGTCGGTGCGGATGCGAACGGCTTCCTCGATTGGGAGCACGAAGACTTTGCCGTCACCGATCTTGCCGGTCTTGGCCGCCTTGACGATCGCGTCGATCGCCTTAGCGACGAGCTCGTCAGTGACGACGATCTCGATCTTCACCTTGGGCAAGAAGTCCACGGTGTATTCCGATCCACGATAGATCTCGGTGTGGCCCTTCTGGCGGCCAAAACCTTTAACCTCGGTAACCGTCATTCCTTCGATACCGATCGAGGAAAGGGCGTCTTTAACTTCCTCAAGCTTAAAGGGCTTGATGATGGAGATGATGAGTTTCATACAAAATTAAACGATGAATTGAAGTGAGAGATTTACCCTAAATGCCCAGCCAATCATGAGTGATTGGCTAGGCACAGGATACCAATATTTTTTATTTATGGGCAGGCGAGAAGTCAGGGTAAGCTTCGTTACCGTGTTCGCCGATATCCAAGCCCTCGATCTCCTCCTCAGCGCTTACACGGATACCAATGGTAACCTTAAGCACGTAGAACAGCACGAGAGCGAAAACAAAGGCAAACAGGCCGACCGCAATCACACCCTTGAGCTGGGAAACAAACTGCGCGCCACTGGCCAGACCACCGAAGAGACCCACTGCCAAGGTACCGAAAATACCACACGTACCGTGCACCGAGAGAGCGCCGACCGGGTCATCCAGCTTGATCTTATCGAAGAAGAGAACCGAGAAAAACACTAGGGTGCCAGAGATTGCGCCGATGACAATCGAGTTCATTGGGCTCATCTGGTCAGCGCCAGCGGTGATACCAACGAGACCAGCGAGGATACCATTCAGCGTCATGGACAAATCAGGCTTCTTAAGAACCAGCCAGGAAACCATCGCGGCGGTGAAACCACCGGCAGCGGCTGCAAGACATGTGGTAACCAGAACCAAGGAGGTCAGCGCCGGATTGGCAGACAACACGGAACCGCCGTTGAAACCGAACCAGCCAAGCCAGAGCAAGAACACCCCGATGGTGGCCAAGGGAAGGGAGTGGCCAAGAATCGGCATCGCTTTGCCATCCTTGAACTTACCAATACGAGGACCGATAACGATTACACCAGCAAGTGAACCAGCAGCACCCACCAAGTGAACGAGGGTAGAACCAGCAAAGTCATAGAAGGGGGTTTCCATCGTCTTCAACCAGCCACCACCCCACTGCCACATACCGGTGATAGGGTAGCAAACGCCCACGAACAGGGTGCAGAATACCAAGAACGAACCGAGCTTTACGCGCTCAGCAACCGCACCGGAAACAATCGTGGCGGCGGTAGCGGCGAACATACCCTGGAACAGGAAGTCGGTCCAGTAGGTGTAGCCGGCATTGTAAACGCTGGTCAGGCCGCTCACGTCATCGGCAAAACCGATGCCGAAGCCCGCGAAACCGAACCAATGCCCCGCATAATCAGCTCCCGGGTACATCAGGTTAAAGCCCATAAGCGCATACGTCAGGAGGCCGATACAGGGAATAATCGTATTCTTGAAAAGAATATTAACGGTATTCTTAGAACGCGTGAGTCCCGTTTCCACCGTGGCAAAACCGAGGTGCATGATGAACACCAGACCGGTGGCCAACATCATCCAAATATTGTTAGCGGTAAATAAGGCGTAGCCTGGCGATGCCTCAAACGCTGCCATATCGGCAAATGCGGGTGCAGGTGCACTTGGTGCTGCTGCTTCAGCGACAGCGGCGGCGGCTGCCGCTTCCTGGCCGTAGACCGGCACCAAGGCAGCTAGACCTGCCAGTAGGCAGGTGACTTTAAGAAGCCCAGAAATGGGCGAGGACCATGATTTCATAGTGTTTAAGTCGGGTTGGTTTGGCGTTCGTGGAATAAAACCACATTTCCCAAATCCTATTTTAGCAGATGCGATGCCAACTCGCAGCCAGACGTGAATCAGGCGCAAAAACATCGCCTGCACTACGGGAATGCCTGGCCGCTATTAAATGAAAACGTCCTAATTAGTCGGCCCTGAATAATTCATAAAATACTAACTAATAACCACTTGACGTTTTTATTGGGTTCCTATTTTCTTGGTTAAGTTTAACCACACCAACAAAAACCGGGAAAATCGATGAAGCCAAAAGCCACCGTCCACCAAGCGCAGCGGGAACTGTTCCGAACCGAGTTGGAGGGTTTGGTGGATGCGGGCCA
>JBIIMH010000078.1:0-7373 GCA_044338095.1 Rariglobus sp.
CTGGTTCGCTGATGATCCGCAGCGAGGGCTCGGTGGGTTTGAAACTCTCACCTGCGGAGGCTGCGCGCGGGGCAGGCGAAAGCGGTTGGACTACCCCACCGCCACTAACACTACCCGTGCGGATGCTGCCGTCCGCCATGATGAGGGTCTGCACCGGGAGTTGAGCGGATTCGACGGGTTGCGGCGCACGCACGCACCACCACGCGACGCCGCCAGCGACCACGACCGCGAGCAGAGTTATCAGCCCAAAATGAGTACGACTTAAGCTCATGGTTATTCGGTCCCGATTACCGCTCCCTGATACGTCAGCATCGTGCGGTGGCAGATCGAGGTCGTGGCGTTAGGCGGGCGCAAAAAAAGCACGCGGGCCTGACCTAGATTATCCAAGTCCGCCGGAGTGAGTGTCTTCACCCGGGTGCCATCGGAAAAAACGACCCCCGCCACAAAGATTTCGATGCGTATCGCATGATCCGGTCGAACCGGGCTCATGATGAACAGCGTCTCGTTTTCGGTGGTGCCGTCGGGGTAGGTTTTAACCAATCGCGTGTACGTTTCCATCGTAGCGTAGATGGCCGTTCCCGGCGCATCGGTGGCCGTTAAGATCGGCCCATTCGTCCCGATTCGCGCCACCATGCGGCGGTCCACATTGTCGTCGGCCTCCCACGCCATTTTGGTCGTCGAACCGAGGACACCGGTGAGATTCAGGCGGGGATCGGCCTCCAACACCACGCCGGCGGCCAACGTGGGCCGGGTCATGATCCGTTCGCGGGTCAATAACCCCGGCAGCTTCAAGGGTAAACTCGGGGGCGCATACACCGTCACCACGGTATCGGCCTCGCGCACGCCCTGAGGTCCCGACACCCGCGCGAGCAGGCGGTAAGTGCCAGCTAAGGGGAAGCTCACTTCGGCCACCCCGTCCACCAGCGGTACGGCGACACCGGCGAGGGACAGGGAAGCCGTTTCTCCCGGACCCGCCACTACGGCGATCAGCAATTTTGATCCGGTCTTCATTTGGAGCGCCCCGCCGGCGAGCGCATCGTGTGGCGACCACTGGACCGACAGCTGGCTTTGCACGCCGCCATTTTCACCGAAAAAAACAATTGGAGTGGTCACGCCGCGAACCAGAGGCACGTCCGCAAACCAACGGTAACCAGCCCCGGCAAACACCGGGACAGGGAGCCCGGCGGCCGTGAGCGTGGCGAGTTCGGGCCAGCGCGCCCGACCTTCCAGTGGCAGCGGGGAAATCGCGGAGGTGATGCTCGTCGAAGCAGCATCAAGCCCGTTGAACAGTTGCAGCCGACGATCGATCCAATCGGCCACTCCGTTCGCATCGGAATCCTCGTCCTCGATTTTATATAAACCCAGGGTTTCGACCTGCAGTTGGGTATAATCCTGCGCACCGTCCCACTGCACGCGGATGGTATGCGCACCGGCCGGCAACCACGGGCTGAACCACAGCGCGGAGCTAGGCTGGGTAGCGGTCGCGGAGAGCACCTTGGTGTCCACATATTGCCCGTCCACCCACAGTTTAAGCGGGAAATGCGAGGTTTCCGGCTTGGCCGCGTAAGCTTCGCGAATGCTGAGTTCGAGCAGGTAAACCGAGGCGTCGGGGACGTTCACTTGCCAAGTCAGTTCGCCGCGGCGGTCCTGGGCGACAAGTGCGCCTCCTTTGGTCGCCCACGGCCCCACCCGGTTCACTGCGGCCGAACCGGCTTTCACCCACACCGGACTCAGACGCCCGCCGATGGCGGCGATTTCGCTTAATACGGGAACGTGGGACGCGCCGATTGAGTTGGGCGCAGCAAGGCCGTCCCATTCGCCCATCCACTTGGCTGAATCAAACTCGGCGAGGCCGGTCGGCGGAGAATTAGGGTTTGCGGGGTTAACGGCGAAGCTCGCCGCTTGGCGTAAGCGGATGTCGCGCACCGCGAAGGTGCCCGCCGTCGGCCCCCAACCTACGAAGCCCACGACCACATCGGCGTTGCCCAAATTCAGCGGGTAATCCGCCAGTTTACGGGACGCGCCACTGCCCGTTTGCGCATAGAGCGACACCATATTCCCAACGCGTTTTACCGCCACTTGAGACAACTGAGGGAGCAAGGCGCCTGTCAGTTGGACCAGCAACACGCGCCCGTCGGCAAACTCTCGGTAGCGCAGGGTCCAGCCGCCCTGGCGACCTCGAGTCAGGGCGATGAACGGCGCGTTAACCGCCAGAGTAGCGCGTACCATCAGGCCGCCTTCCAAATCCGCCTGTGCCATTTTATCCAACCCGACGGTGCCGCTGAGGGTAAAATCGCCGAAGACGTTTTGGTAAAGAATACCGCCCGCATCACTGACTCCTGAAAACGCTGTGGCGTCGGTCCATAAGGCGACCAACCCGTTGAGTTGTCCGCCTTGGACGAGCGAGCGTGAACCAATCGAGCCCATTAGCCAGGGGGCGGGAACGCCACCCAATGTGTTCGGGTCGGCAACTAGGGGATTGGTGCCGAGGGTGAGCTCGCCCAAATCCGTGGCACCGTCGCCGTCGGTATCGATTATATCCGGACGAGTGCCGGTTTGATACTCGAGGAGATTGCTGAGCTTGTCGCCATCACGGTCTCCGTGGGCACCATGGATGCCGTAGGGCTGACCAACATCGAAGCCGTGAGCGGCCCTCCACGACTCGGGTAAGCCGTCGCCGCGCAAATCATCCGCACAGGGCGCAAAAGTCGCCAAAAAGGCACCCTCAATCACGGTTCGGGTTGCCCCCGGCCGAGTCCAAGCCACCGAAAGATTATCCGATCCGGGACCTTCTTTATGCAGCACCTCAAAATAATAATGCCCTGCCTGGAGCGTAAGCGGAACCGACTTCTGCGAGGGCTGGCCATCGTAGGATCGCGGAGTAGTCGAGCTGTTTACCGAGGCAATTTTCACACGGTCAAACGGGCTCTCCGAAGGGCTCAACCAGAGTTCCGCGCGGTCATCGGCCGCGATCCAGAACTGATAAACGCCGTCTCGTGGCGCGACGAGGTACCCGCGTAGGCGTTGCCCATAATTATCCGCATGATTGCTGATTGTCTCCAGCGTCGGCAGCAGGCTGCGGATATCCGGCGAACCCGGGAAACGTGGGCTGTTGGTCAAGTCGGCCACATTTGAGCCGGGCAAATTCAGCCATTCCTCCCCAATCACCCCGCCGAGCACCCGGTCGGCTTTTTGACCAAGCGATAGACCGAGCTGAAACTTCGCCAGATAGGGCAGGTTATCGCCATCGGGAACGAGCGAAGCGTCGGCGGAATCCCACGAATTCAGCCCGTGGGCCGCCTCCCAAACGTCCGGCAAGCCGTCGTTGTCGGCGTCGGTCGGCTGAACCGCCTCGGGCGGGAGCACGGCATTGACCTGGGTCGCGTTGGTCCATCGCAACTGGATCCGCCCGTCAGCAGAGCCGTTCACATAGTCCAACTCCACCAACGCAGGCTCGCCATTGCGCAGGCTAACCGCGCCGGAAACCTCCGTCGTGGTCGTCGCCGGTACGGCCCAGCGATCAATCACCGTCTGGCCATTAACCCGTAGACGTACGCCGCCCGTAGTAACCACGGTGAACGTACACGCGCCGTCCGTCGGTGGCTGTACACGGCCCTGCCAGCTTATCGAATAGTTGCCGCCGCCCAATCCGGGCACCGGAATCACCCTAGCCGGCCAAGCGAAGTCGATCGAGGCGTCCCGCCGTAAAAGTGCGGGTGGGCCCACAAGCGCGGCGTTGGGGAAATAGGCGGCACTCCAGCCTTGCTGGCCGGCAAAAATCGATGTCGCCGTGTTGTCGTAAACGGTCTCGGTACTGGTCGAATTGTTTAAGCTGGAGGTAGCAAGACCGATCAACGAAGGAGCAAACCCCCAGTCGATTTGGCCGATTGTAATCCATGTCTGTCCATCGGTTGAGAACGAGGCGTTCACGTAGCGCCCGGCGCGCTCCAACTTAAGCGAGCTGGGAGCGATCACACCGGTGCGAGAGGTCACGGTCGACGCCATGGCGGCAGTGGCGGCGCGGGTCTGGAGGACGATCCCGGTGCCGGGCGTCTGGGCCAAGAGCACATAACGAGCGTTAGCTGCTGTGGTTTCACGGATCATCACGCCGCTTTTGGCGGTGGGTGAGGTTACGGACTGGGCGGCCACCCGCACGGTTTGCTGACCGTCGGAGACCAAGGGCTGATACAGGTAGCGGAAGGAATCAGTAGTGCCCTTGATATCGGTGCCGCCTGCGCGAACGAGCAGTTGTGTGGCGGTGAATTCGTCGATGTTACCGGCCAAAAAATTACCGATGTCGGCAAGTTGCCACGGCGAAGGCGCAAGCGGGGCGATACTCAAGGAGTCAAAGGTCGCCTGGCCAACTCCGGAGGAATTCGTGCTCAAGGCCAAACCGGCATAAACGGGTTGCGGCGCAACCCAGGTACGCGAACCCACCAAGGTCCAGGTGCGCGCATCGTCGGAATAATACCCGGCAATCGTCGAGCCTGAGCGACGCAACGCCAACCACTTGGGAGCAGTCAAGCCGCTGCGATTAACTGTGGTGGTGGCACCGTTGGCCAGATCGCGCCACTGGAAGAAGACCCCATTGCCCGGCGTGGCCAAAATGGCAATCGCTCGGGCGTTCGCTGCCAAGGATTCACGAATCATTAAGCCCGCCTTGGCCCAAGAATTGGCGGCAGACAAGCTGGCTAGCCGCACCACCACAAGCCTGTCTCCGGGCAAAGTCCGCGAGGCATAACTGAAGGAGTCGGCCGAACCGTATATATCCCCACTGGATGCCGAAAGGGTATAAACGCCGTTTTGATACTGGATCACTCCAGGCAACTTAACCGCGCCGATATCGGCGGCATTCAGCTGGATATCAGTGCCAGGAGCACCCAACTGGGCGTTGAGATTAAAAGTTACCTGACCGGCGGATTGGTTGCCCACGGTGGCGCTCACCACAGTCGCACCGGCGACGGTCGAGAATTGAAAGGGCGTTTGCACCACACCGTCGTTACCCGAAACGAGGGAGAGCGTAGCGGGAGCGTTGGCGCCAGAACCGAAAAACCCCTTACCCTGAGTGACTTGGTAGGCAACGAGTACACCGGCCAACGGAGCTCCCGTACTCGCATCTGCGACCTTGACCGTGAGCGGCTGCGCCAGGACTGCGCCCGTGGAGGCCAACTGATTATTACCGCTGATCAAAGTAAGGCTAGGTTGCTGAATAGTGGATGTGACAATCACGGGATTGGTGCCCAGTTCCCATTCTTGCCCGTTCGTAAGCCCATCATCGTCAGCGTCGGCTGTGGGATCGACACCCAGATAACCAAAATAGTTGGACTCCCAGGCATCCGCTAAGCCGTTGCCATCTGCGTCCAATGAGGTGACGAGCTTCAGCTGGTCACCGGAGCCAAAAGCCCAGATCGAAGTCGAACGATTCGAGTAGGCCAGCCCGACTTGAATCGAGGCACCGATGGCGATGGATTCGCTGCCTTGAACCGTCCACACGGAGCCATCATCAGAATACGAAGCGGTAAAACTATTGCCACTTCGGGTGAGCTTAATCCAAACGGGAGGCGCTTTGGTTACCGAGGCGGCGCGCCAAGCCGTTGTACCCCCTACGGTTTGGCGGCTCAGGAACTCCAGGCTTTTGCCCGTTGTTATAGACAGGAGCACGTTCTTGGCATTCGCGTCGAAGCTTTCGCGCATCATCAAACCGAAGCGACTCAGGTTATCCGCCGAACCGTTAGAGCCTACTTTGACGACGAGCGTGCCATCGCCCACCAGCGTGCGATTCACGAATTTGAAGCGATCGGCAGTCGCGGTGATGTTTGCACCCAAGTTGGCCAACACAAAACTGCCATCGAAAAGAGCTACACCTTGGTCGGTGGATTGGCCGATGGACGTTTCGGTCCAAGGCCAAGGCAAGGCGTTGGCAACGGTGGTTGGTGTCAACGACACCTGGTTGATGACAGCCGTGGTCAGTTGTGCCGTCGTCATGTGGCTGCATGCGGCCAATCCGACCAAAAGATTCGCCTCCATCGGGAGGTTCACGCTCTGTACTAACGTCCAACTGACTCCGTCAACCGACTGGTAGCCAGTGATCAGACGTCCTCGCCGTTCGATCTTGAGCCAACGTGGAGCAGGCAACCCGAGCGCCCCCGAATTGAAGGTAAATCCGCCGGTGGTTGGACGATATTGCATACCGCACCACGGTCTCGGCGTCACCAGCATCGCCACATATTTTGAACCCGGCGCAACCGACTCACGCAGCATGATGCCGGCTTTTGCATCCAAATGGGTATTAACGAGAGACTCCACGCGAGCGACGATGACCCCGTCGCCCTGCAAGGGCTGATACGAATAATGGAAGTTATCGGCAGTACCCCAAATGTCCGCGCCAGAACCTGAAAGAGTGTAAGTGGCCGAAGTGGATTGGTAGCTCCCGCTGCCGACCGCTGGAATGGTGCCGATGTCGGCGTTTATCCACTGGTCCAGGGGCCGAACGGTCGTTTCGGCCTGCATAGGGGAGGCCAACAGCACCATCACGCCAAGGAACATCGAACCCCATGGATTCAATCTCTTAACTGTACTGAATAAACTATAAAGGACGTGGTTGGTCATTTTTGAGTTTGGCCTAAATGAGTTCAAAGCAACCAAACGGCCCCTGATGAAAAGCAATTAAAATTTCTCGTAAATACATTATAATGAACATTTAGGGTTATACCCTATAGCCAAAATCCAGTCGATACCCACACCTCTGCTCCAACTTATTATAACGCGAGCTCGCACATGTGTTGGATGAGACTGAATCGCCACGAAGCCCACCAACCCGAACGCCCCCGTATTATTATTCACCGGCACCTATTATACCATTTCGCGGGCCTCGAACTGCTTGAAGCGCGACCAGCGGCAGTCGGCGTAAGGGCGGCCCTTGGGGTCGTTGCCCTCGGGGAACACGCGGCGCTCCAGGGCGGAGAGCTTGAGGCGGTTGGCCTTGTTTTCCGCAAGGGTGTGGAGGTCGTCGAGGCGCTTGAGGAACAGCAGGTAGGTGATCTGCTCGATGATTTCGAGCGGGTTGGAAATGCCGCCGGTCCAGAACGCATTCCAGAGGGAGTCGACTTGGCTGCGGATAGTGCCGTTGAGCATGAGAGAGGGAAGGGCGGTGGAAAGGGAGGGCGCGGCCGGCCAACTGGGCGCGAGAGCTGGGGTCAATTCTGCGCGTGGCGCACCTTGGCAATGGCGGACTGGAAGGGCCTGCAAAGCCCTCCTTCTTTTGCTCACGCAAAAGGCCACGGTGGGATCGAGCGCGGCTTCACCGGCGCAAACAAGTGCAGGCGCTGCTAGACGTGGCCTTGAGCGTGAGCTCAAGGATGCCCGTCGTGGGG
>JBIIMH010000079.1:0-7345 GCA_044338095.1 Rariglobus sp.
CCTGGGCTGCGCGGTTCCAGTCGAACAGCTGCGCCCGCTCCAGCCCGCGTTTGCGCCAGAGTTCCGGCGTGGCCAGGACCTCGCGAAGACCTGCGGCGATATCGGCCGGTGAATCGGGTTCGACGATGCGCGCCGCCTCACCCACCACTTCCGCAAGCGAGCCGCGCCCCGAGCACACCACTGGGCAACCGCACGCCATCGCCTCAACTGGCGGCAGGCCGAAACCTTCAAACAGCGACGGGTAGGCGAGCAGCTCGGCTCCCGCATACCAGAGCGGCAAGTCGGCTCCCGTCACAAAGCCTGGCGTGCGGATGCGCTCGCGCAGAGGTGAAGCGGCCACGCGTGCATGCACCACTCCCGCGCCGTGCCAGTCGGCGCCGGCAAGCACGAGGTCGTGCGGCAAGTGTGGTTGCGCGGCGAGTAGTTGCTCAAACGCCTCGATTAGCCGCACGTGGTTTTTAGCCGGGTGTTCCAGGCGGGCGAGGTAAACGATATAGGGCTGCGTGAGTCGGTGGCGGGCGCGGAACTCGGCGAGCGCCGCCGGTGTTGCTGGGTGAAAACGCCGGTGGTCGATGCCGTTCCAGATCACGTCGATGGCGGCGGCCGGGCGGTGGAAAAAGGTCTCCACGTCACGGGCGGTGGCCTGGCTGACGGTCGTGAGGCGGCGGGCCTGGCGAGCAAGTCGCGGCACGACGTGGCGGCCGTAAGCCATGCGGGCGGCATCGTATTTGCCGCGCACGTGGAATGCCGCGCAGTCGTGCACCGTGACCACTTGTGGACATGGTGGTCGGGCTAGGATGCGGCGGTAACTGGGGATGTGCACCACGTCGGCGCCGATTTGGCGCAGGCGTCCCGGCAGGACGCACTGGTGCCAAGCCACATCGCGCACCGCCGGTCGCCACGTTTCGGCGACCTCGGCCCACTCCGCGCAGTCGAGCCACGGTGCGAACAGCGGGCGGTCTTCGGCCAGTCCGAAGAGGGTCAGGCGCACGTCGGGGCAGGTGTTAACCAAGCCGTCGATGAGGCCAAAGAGGTATGCTGCGACACCGGATTTGCCGCGCTGGTTAACACTCGTGCTGAGGGCGACGTGGAGCATGGCGGCAATCAGTCCACGCGCCGCAGTTGCGCAACTGAGTGCTAGTGATCGCAGCGTTGCTTCGGCGAACTTAATTGGGCTCAGGCCGCGGCTGCCGTTTAAGCGAACCGAAGCGCCGTCGGGTTCTGGCGACCATCCCAAATACGTATGATCTCGACCGTTTGGGTTGTGTCGTTGACCTGATAGAAAATTAGATAATGGCGATGGGCGAGTTTGCGCATGCCAGGCCGCCGACGAACTGGGGCACCGCGCCGGGGAAACAGAGTGAGGGCCAGCTCGGCGTCGAGCAGCTCGTGGCCGAGGCGCTCAGCGGCCGCTGGGCTTTTTTCGGCCAGAAATCGAACCACCGACCCGAGATCGGACTGGGCCTCTTCGGTCAGGCCGACTTGGTAGCCCATGAAGCGATATTTTGACGGACTTGTTCGAGTGGGATTACGCCTTTATCTCGAAGTGAGCGCAGTCCATCGTCAATGGCCGCTAGCATTTCGGGTGTTTCCTCCTCCGTATCGTCGAGCCAGTGCCGGAGCGTTTCACGGTCCTGAGGCGCGAGATGCAAGATGGCATCTTGGATTTCTTGAACGGTGCTCATGGCGGGAAATTAGGCTGGAAAGCGTCGGGCGCAAGCACCCAGCTACGCGCCCTGCAACAGGCCCGCTCCTTTGCCCCGGTGAAGCTCAAAACCCCGCCGCATCCGCCAAGCGGAACTCGCGGGCGACGTAGGGGCGCTTGGCTTTTTCGTCGTAGCCCACCGTCATCCAGCGGGTGCCGCCGTCGAGGTAGAGGATCATGGCCTTGCCATAGACGCCATGCGAGGCGAGCACCTTGGGCGCTTCGTCCTCGCGGGCAAAGTTCAACTTAGGGTCGGCGAGCAGCGCGTTGTCCTCGGTTTTGCGCCCCGCAATCCCGATCACGAAATCCGGATAAAACCCGCGTCCGTCGGGCATGAGCACGTTGACCGACCAGGGCTGGCGCGGCTCGTTGCGGTGCCACCACAGCACGGTGTCGCTGCTATCGCGGTCCAACAGCTCCGCAAAGGGTTGCTCCCACGTGTTCAGCCCCGAGGGGTAAACGCCATAGACGTTGCGCGTGGATTTGGCCAAGGGCTCGGCCCACGTCAGCTCCGACGGCAAATCGCCCGCTTCGATCACTTCCGCGTACTTGGCGTGGGCTGCCTTTTGTGCCTCCCACAGCAGCTCCGGATGGGTGGCCAGGATCACGTCGAGAAACCGCGCCACCTGCACCGGCTCGTCGGCCTCGGCCATCGACTCCTCGCGCATGACCCGCTCCATCTTGCGCAACAATGCCCGGCGCAGTTCGCGCGGATCGAAGGTTTGGTTTTTGCACAGCGCGGCCTGGGCGCGCCGTGCTGCTTGGTCGGGCGAAAGATCGGCCGCAAAGTTGAACTCCGATTGGAACGCTTGGGCAAACACGTCGAGTGTTCGTTTCTCCACCGGAATCCGGTTTTTCATCACTTCAAACAAGTCCCGCGTCGAAACGATGAAGCGGGCCGCGCAATCCTCCTCCGTCACCTCGTTCTGCGGACAAACCGTCTGGGTTTTAAAGCGTCGCGGCACGTCTCCTCGCAGCGGGTAACGGTAGCCACCGACCGAGCCCACAAGTTGCTTCGGTGTCCGCCCCGTTCCATTTTCCCCGCCTGGGCCTTGCTCCGCTGCGGGCGTGAAAAACGCCCCCAGATCAAACTCGGCGGCCGGCCTTACGGCGACTGATGTCTCGCGGCGCACGAACTCGTCGTCACCGGTTTCGCCGACCTGATCGCTCGGGCGGGCTTCACTCTCCAATCCGAACATCGACACCTGCCCATACGAATCGACGGTGGCCACCCCGGAAGAGCCCGCCGCAATGTGCAGCGCCACCGTGGCGGAACTCGCCTTGGCGTATTCCGTCTGGATCTGATTGATCCGCTGGCCCGCCAAATCGAGGCCGGTCTGGGTGTCGGCATCGGCGAGAAAAACGTAACCGTAATGCAGCGCTTCGGGCAGCGTCTTGGCGCGCGCCTTGGTTTGCAGGTGCGCATGCACGCGCAGGAGTCGGCCGACCAGTTGCACGCCGAAATCCACTTCTCGGCTGGCCCGCATCGTTACCAGTGTAAATGCCCGTGGCGCGTCAAAGCCGAGCGCCACCGCCATCTTAAACACCAGCACCTCGCGCTGCTCTTCATTGGCGATCGCCAATAGGTCGGGATCGGGTTCGTCGGCCGTGTGCGTCGCGATCTGCTCGTCCGCAAACCCCATGCGTAGCAGCCGCGCCTTGAGTTTTTCCACGCTGTCCTTGCCGTCGCCTGCCTGAACCAACAGCAGTGGCACGAAGGGTTTTTCGGTCGCGGCCAGCAGTTTCTTGATCTTGCGGTGAGCAGCCACACCGTCTCGCAGCGCCGTTCCTTCAAGGTCCACCAACGCGCGCTGCGCCGGCTCCACAAAATAGGCCGCGCACTTCACCCCCATCTTAATCAGGCCTTCGTTGACCGCATCGCCCCGGCTCACCCGGATGCGTTGCAGCTCGGCGATCCCGAGCGCCTTCTCGAAGTCTTTAATCTCGGCGTCGTCGGGCGTGGCGGTGATCAGGATGGTGTACTCGGGCTGCAGCACCTCGTGGAAAAATTTCGCCGCTTGCGTGCCTTCGCCGAAACCGTGGTGAGCCTCGTCCACGACCACGCCGATCCGCAGGCCTTGCGCACGCAGCGCCTCGATCAAGCCGTCAATCGACGGGTTGCTGTCGCCATCCTTGCGCACGTTGCGCTTGTCCTTGGCGCGGGTGGCGACGGCTTGCCAGGTGGTGACAAACACGTCGCCCGGTTTGCTCTGCTCCGGTGAACGGTCTTCGGCGAGCTGCCGCAGGCGCAGGCCCTTGAACTGGCCGCGCAGGCTGTCGGCGGTTTGCCCCACCACGCCCTTGAACGGCGCGAACCAGAACCACACCACCCGCTCTTGTCGGCTAAACCGTTCCACCAGGGTGCCCGCCATCAGCGTTTTGCCCGCGCCCGTCGGTGCCTCGATCAACAGGTAACCATTGTGGTTGATCGCCGTGGCGCGCCCGCCCGGATCGGCCCCGGCGGCATCCAGCAGCCGCTGGTTGGCGGCAAAGAGGGCGACGCCGCTTTCAACGGCGGTTTCCTGAAACGTGCGCAGGGTTTTGACGCTCATGGGTGGAATTCGGTTTTTGCAGGCAATTAGGCGCGAATGCCAAAGCGCAGGACCAGGCTTTCGGGGATGGCGGCGTGCTCGACGTGGCCGAAGCGCACCTGCTGGCGCAGGGTCTCCGGTTGCCACGAGTAAATGACCGCCGCCAGGCACGGTTTTACCGCCAGACGCAGTGCCTCCACGATCGCGGGGGTGAAACGCGGGATATAAATGAGCAACTGTTCCTGGTCGCCGGCGGTTAGGAATGGCGCGTCGGCGTAAGCGGTGAGCGTGTCGCCATGGATCATTTGCAGCGCCGTCCAAACTTGCGCGTGTTCGATGTCGAGCATCCGCCCCGGCGCGACTCGGCGGCACCGCAGGTAGGCGAAACTGTCGCCCGTGCCTTCACGTTCACCAAACCCGTTAATCACGGCTTTAATGCGAGGCGCGCAGACATCGCGGCACACGTTTTTATCGGGTTCGTCTGGGCTGGCCTCGCTGGAGGAAACGAGGATGAAACGGCGCGAGCCGCCATCGAGTTTGTTTTGGTCGAGCACGGCTTGTCCGGTGGTGCCGGAACCGGCGAAGAAATCCATCACGATGCTGTCGGGATCGGTTGCCTGCGCCACCAACTGCTGCATGAGCGATGGCGGCTTGGTGTAGGTGAAAACCTTGCGGCCAAAAATCTTCTCGATCACACCGGTTCCCTCGCCGGCCTCGCGTGAGCGCAGCGTGCCGACGTCCTCTTCGTCCAAGTCTTCGTTCAAACGCGCAATCCAGCTGCTGACCGGATTGGTGTGACTGCGCAGATCCAACCAGTGTTTCTTGAATCCAGGGCGGCCAAATCCGACCGGCTTGCCGACCCAAAAGGCAAGGTTGGGCGTATCACGTGTGAGCAAGGGGTTTTTCTTCTTCGGTGTGACCGGGATGTCGCCGGCATCAATCGCGGTGAGCAACTCCTCCAGAGTGTTCCATGTCTGCACGCGCTCTTCCTTGGGATCGGGAAAAACGATTTTCTCCTGCCTCACCCATTCCTCCATCGATTCAGTTTCTAGCTTTTCGACATCCTTTGTCCGCAATTCGCTGGCATAACGCCAGACGAGGTTATGGTCGCAGGGATACCAGCGTCCGGACTTGGGATTCAGAATCGGATAGAAAAGGTTGGGACGCTGATATCTGTCGAATCCGAGCGTGAGCGGGTCGATATTCCACGGGCCGCGAGGGTCTTTATCCGGGTTCTTGTATTTCTTTTGCGACTTGTCGGTGCCCTTGAAGCTGAACTTGGAGCGACCGTAGATCAGGATGTGTTCATGGACGTCGCTAAAGTTGCGATCCTTGGCGCTGGTTGAGTCGCGCGTGCGCCAAGCCATGGTGCCGATGCGCATCCCAGGCATCACCTTGTCGAGGAGTAGTTCGAGTTTGGCGCGGTTGTCATCGTTGATGCAGACGAGCATGACTCCGTCCTCGCTGAGCAAGTCGCGGGCGATGACGAGGCGTTGGAACAGGAACTCGATCCAGGTGGAGAAGCGCCAGGAGTCGTTTTCGTCGATGAAGCGGTCGTTGTAGACGAAGTCCTTTTTGCCGGTGTTGTAGGGTGGGTCGATGAGGATGCACTTCACCTCGCCGGCGTAGGCCATGCGCAGGTGGCGGAGGGCGTCGAAGTTGTCGCCTTCGATGATGAGGTTGCGCCACGGTCCGGGGCCGACGCTGTGTTCGGGCAGCAGGTCGAGGGCGACAAAGTCGGCATTCAGGGCCTGGTCGCGCTCGATCTCGTTGGCCTCCCAGACGAGCCCGAAGCGGGTGGCGTCGCGGCGGTCGCGGGCGGTCAGGAGGCGGACGAGGTCTTCTTTGGACAGGTGGTCGTAGCTGGGCATGGCCAAATGGAGTTAATTGCCGCAGCGAAGCGGGTTTGCTGAGGCGCCGTTGCCGCGCGCCGAGGGTGTCCCAAACGCATTCGGGGCAAGGTGGGGAGAGCGGCAGATGGGGTGCGTGAGCTGAAGCGCCGAAAGCATGGATTACGGCGAAGGTGTTGGCCGCGATTTAGCGAGGCAAGCGCACAGTCAGCACTCACCATCAAAGGCGGGTGGGGACGGCCTACGAGGTTCCTGAATCGCCCCGCTGCCGCACTCGCGCCGCCGTGCGGTCGAAACTCCACCGCAGCACCGGCGCGATCAGGCTGTGCAACCACGCCAACGCTGTGAGTTGCACCCCAGGTGTGATTGCGAAACGGCCCCGGTTTACGCCGTCGAACGTGGCCCGCGCCACCGCTTCGGCCTTCCACAGGCCGGCTGCGGCGGTTAACGCTTTTGTTTCCTCGGGCTTGGTGAGGTTTTCTTCGGCGAGCTGCGGGGTGTCGGTATCGGGTGGGTAAACAATGCTCACCGTAACGCCCGCCGGCTTGAGCTCGCCGCGCAGTGATTCGGCAAAACCGCGCAGGGCAAACTTGCTCGGGGCGTAGGCGGTGTAGCCAAAAAGTCCGACCAGTCCCGCGCCCGACGAAATCATCACGATCTTGCCGCGACCGCGCGCACACATCGACGGCGTGACCGCTTTCACCGCGTAGAGCGTGCCAAAATAGTTAACCGCCATCGTGCGCTCGAAGACCGAGACCGGGATTTCGGCGAAATGTCCGGGGCGGGCCACGCCGGCCGAGGTGATCAGCACGTCAACGGGGCCCTGCACGGCTTCGGCGGCGAGGATCGCGGCGACCAGCGCGGCCTCGTCGGCGACATCCGCCGGGGCGGTGAAGATTTGCGGCGCGGCAGGTGCGTCCGCACGCACCTGAATGGCTGCGGTGGCGAGTTTACCGGGGTCGCGGGCGATCAGGCTTACGCGGGCACCGGCGGCGGCCGCTTGGCAGGCGAGGGCGAGCCCGATGCCGCTGGAGCCTCCTGTGATGAGCACGTGCTGGTCACGCATCGCGGTGTGAGGGGAAGGCTTGCGGCGTGGGAGCTGGAGCCGTGGTGAGCCCAGAAAACGGCGGCTTCAGCGCAAGAATTTGGTGCGCATGGCCTCGATCTCGGCGAACTGTTTGGGCGAGATCAGGCGGCGGGGGACGCGGCGGTTGGCCTCACCGATGAGGCGATCCCAGTCGGATTCATCAGGTTGGTGG
>JBIIMH010000080.1:0-7307 GCA_044338095.1 Rariglobus sp.
CATCGTCCGCGAAACCGCGATCAGGTGGGTGTAACCAGGCCGGCCGTAGGTGAGCATACCCGGCGGGCGCCGGCAGACGATTTTGTGAAACAGGATATGCGCTCCAGCATCCTCGGCGGCGCGGATAACCAGGGCGCCCTTGTCCACCCACACGCCGTCGCGTTTGATATCGGATTGGAAAAACAGCGCCGCGCTGGTCTCCGGCACCGCATCGACGACCAGCCCGACCGCACTTAGGAACCAGACGCGCCAGGCGGGCAGCGACAGGTTCACCTCGGAGACGTCGGGCAGCGAGGTGACCGCGCAGGCCCCCTCAATCCGGCCGCGCTCGCGCATCCAGCCGAGCGCCTCGGCGCAATGAACCGCCCGCTGAACCGACGCCGGTACAGGGGTAGCGTTCACCGGTGTCATGGGGCGGGCGGGGTTTTGGGGGTGTAATGGGGGACGAGTTGCTTGAGGTGGCCTTGGATCACCGACGCGATGGTGGCGGCCGGCACGGTTTCCTTGTGCAATTGAAAGATGGCGACCAGCAAAGCCAGTTCGATGTCCACCTTGTTGGCGCTGGCGGCCTTCATCGCCGCGACGATTTCCAGGGCCTTTTTCTCGGCCAGCTTGTAGTGGAGGAAATTCTGGTCCGGTGCCGGGGCGCTCATGGGTCAAGGGGTTTCGCCATTGCGGGCGTTCGTCAAGCCAGACCGTTTTTTGGCGCCACGTCGGTTGAAGCAGGAATGGGCATATCCCAGGCCACGTTCGATCTTCGCATGCGAGCTCGCGTCTCCGCGTCTTTACGGTTCCGTTTTTAGGTATGTCACCCGAGCATTTACCCGAGCCTTATGCCTCGCTCGCGCGTCGATTCGGGCGTGAGAAATTAGAGCAGCGCCTGCTCACCCAGACGAGTCACTGGGCGAAATTGACGCATCAGGGCAGCGGCATCTTTCGACTGGAAAACAAGCTTCCCTTGGACGCCTTCGTGGCATTTGCCCTGGCTGCCACCGGCCTCTCGCGCCGCGCCCGTGTTAACCACCTCGCGCCTCGCCGCGTCGAGTGCACGTGGGAAATCGCCCGCTTGCCCCCCGCTTTTGCCGGCTACCGCGTGCTTCAGCTCACCGACTTGCACTTGGATCTGGATGCGGAGTTCACGGACGCGCTGATCGGCCTGCTTCAGGGCGTGGAGTGTGACGCCATCGTCATCACGGGCGATTTTCGCAACTCGACGCGCACGGACTTTATGCCCTCGGTTAACGAGGCGCGGCGCTTGTTCGCCACGCTTCCTGCGGTCCCCCGTTTTGGCATTCTGGGTAACCACGATTTCGTTGAGCAGCTCCCGCACCTCGAAGCCGCGGGGCTGCCCATGCTGTTAAACGAGGCGGCCTTTGTTGAACGGGACGGGCAGCGGCTCTGGTTTGCGGGGATTGACGACCCGCATTTTTATAAAACCCACGATCTCGCGGCGGCCACGGCGGCGATTCCGGCTGACGCCTGCACGGTGCTGCTTGCCCATTCCCCGGAGATCGCCGACGAGCTGCGTGATGCACGCTTCGACTTGGTTTTGTGCGGCCACACGCATGGGGGCCAACTGTGCCTGCCGGGCGGGCGCTGGCTGCACGTACCGATTAAAAAACAGCCCCGCGAACGTATCCGCGGGTCGTGGAAAGTCGCCGGCACTCAAGGTTACACCTCCGTCGGTACGGGGTCGTGCGGCGTGCCTGCCCGGCTCAACTGCCACGGAGAATACACCCTGCACACGCTCTGGCCCGCTGGAAAATCGCAGCCTTCGTAGTCGGTTGTAACAGCGAAGTCGTCGGATGACTCCAAGGCGGTTTTGCCGCGAAAGAACGCAGGGATCGCAAAGGAATGCAGGGTTTGTTCTTTGCGCATACCCGCTCTTTTGCGGCTAAAGTGCCGTGATTAAAGCCGGCACGTTTTACGTTACGATCGGCTAATTTTTTCCAGCCGCCGCAGCCAAACGTTGCAGGCAGGTCGCCAGTATCAGCGCGGTGAAGACAAACGGGATCCAGAAGCTGCCGCGTTTCCCCGTCCAGTCATGGGCGTAACCCCACAACAGCACCGCCAGCAGCCCGGCAAGCACCGGATACCCCATCGCCTCGAAGACGAACTCCGCCGCCAGAAACGCCCCGGGCAGTTCGGTAAACCGCTGCACGCCCCATTCGGCAAGCTTCAGCAGCAGCACACTGGCATGGTTAAACAAACTGACCATTCCCCCAAAGCCGGCCAGTCCGCCGAGCAAACTGAGGAAACCGGAGACGATGACCAACGAGCCGAGCGGGATCAGGGCCAGGTTGGCGATAATCGCCACAGGCGTGAGGAGTTTAAAAATAACGACGCCGCTGATCAGGCTCACCAGGCCGGTGGCCGCACCGATTCCGAGTACCCCGAGAAGCCACCGCCAGCACCCGTCGATGCAGTGGTGCCACCAGCGCCATGTGACCGTTGGCAGGCGGGTGAACGGCGCGGTTTTTTCGATCCAGCACTCGCCCAGCGGCAGGCCCAGCAGTAGCAGCGCCAGCACGATCCCGTAGCTCAGTTGAAAGCTCGCCGAGAACAGCTGTAGCGGATGAAGCACCAGGACGCACACCGCTGAGACGATCAGCGCCGCCACGGGATTACCCGGTCGCCGCAACACCTCCGCCGCGTGGATAAAAATCACCATTAAAAACGCCCGTACCGCCGATGGCGTGCCGCCGGTGATGTCCACATACAGCCACAGCAGCACTCCGCCGACCCCGATGCGGGCCGCTGGCGGCATCCGGGTGAGCAGCAGGATGCCTTGGATCGCCGTCGCGATCACCGCGATGTGCAGCCCGCTTACGGAAAACAGGTGCATGGTCCCACTTGCGCGAAACAGCCCGGTTTGCTCCTCGCTCAGCTCCTGTTGCTGACCCAGCAGCATGGCGCGCAGAACGCCCACTTGCGCAGGATAGGACTCGACGCCGTGGCCGAGGAAAGCGTCGAACAAGCGCAGCGTTGTGTCACAAAACCGCGAATACGGTGTGGCCGGCATGACCATTCCGGTAACGCGTGCGCGGGTGAGTTTGTAGTTAACTCCCTGGTTGGCCAGGTAGCCATCGAACGTGTCGATGGCCGGCAGGCGCGGCAGGGTTTGCAGGACACCGGTTACGCCCAAGCGGCTGGAGCGCAGCGGGGGCGTTTCGCCGCGGGGGAGCGTGATGGCGAAATACACGGTTTGCCCGACCAATTCGCTGAGATGGGCGTCGGTGGCGACGAGGTGGGCGAGCCCGGTCACGCTTTTGGCGTGAGGGTGCGGAGGGAAAACCCGGTCGAGCTCCAGGGTGACGCGCACCTCGCGAGCAGGCAGCGAGTCCCAGGCGGGCAGGCGCGCGCGATTGAGCTCGTAAAGGGCGGCCCCGCTCAAGGTCATTGCGAGAACGAGTGCGGGCGCCCACAACCACTGCACGTTCAACGGTCGGGCGAGGGTGAAGGTGGCGCACACCACGGCAGCGACGGCCAACGCGAGCGGTGGGACGGGCAGCCCGTGTTGTCGCCCCGCGACCAAGCCGACCATCAATGGCAAAAGAACCCATAAAAAAGGGGCGCGATGGCCCAAGCTGCGGCTCGTCATACGGCGACACGGACAGGTATTCCGGCCTGTGCGTTCACGTAAACGTTCGCCCATCAGCCCCTGGTGTTGCTCGTTGCCTCATCTGCATCGCGAAAGCGACCTGACGTACGATCGCCAGGGGCGTTCGGGGTGCCTGCACTGGCGCAAAGTCTAACAGTTATTCCAGTCGGCAGATTGAGCTCACGAGCTACGCCTCTCAGCAATCCTCCCGTACACGCTGATAAATCGTAGCTAACTCATGCTGATTCTTGCCCACAAATCCGGCGTCTTGCGCTGCGCCCGAGATTTAGGGTTTTCACTCCGGCGGGCTACTCGGACCCGGAAAGCGGGCCAGAAGCTAGGCTGACTTCACCAATTTTAACGGGATAATTGCCTTAATTGCCGAGACTAAGGTTTCCGGAGAAAAGGGTTTTTTGACCTGTCCATTGATCCCCAGCGCTATGATTTTCGGGAGCACTTTGTGGTCGGTCGTAGACGTGAGCATGATCACGGGGAGTTTGCTCAACTCGGGGTGGGATTTGAGCATGGTGAGCATTTCCAGCCCGTCCATGGTCGGCATGCTGACGTCCATGACCAAGAGTTTGGCCTGGGTGCGCTCCAGTGCGAACAGGCCGGTGAACCCGTTGGTCGCCTCGTGAACCACGCAATCGAAAGGCGCGAGGGCTTTTAGGGCGATCAGGCGCACCGCTTTGGAATCATCAATGACAAGAATAGGAACGGGCATGGGACGGAGAGGCGTGAGCGCGGTGGCTGAAAGGTGGTGCAGGCGGGCGAGGCGGTCGGTGTGAACGCGTATGAGAACGGGTATGAGCGCGAGTCGCGGCTGACATGGCAAAGAGATTGCGCGGGGCGCGGCTATTTTAACGCAGCTGCGCGCTTGGCAGCCGGGGGAGTTGGAGGCAAATTGGGGGCACGATGAGCCTCCTGGAATACGCACTCCTGGCCTTCGGTTCGCTTTTTGCGATCGTTGACCCGCTCGCGGTGGTGCCGGCGTTTGTGACCATGACGGCGAGGGATTCGCGTGCTGAGCAAATTCGTATGGCGCGCCTGGCCTGTGCCGTGGCGGGGATCGTACTCACGTTGTTTGTTTTAACCGGCCCTTGGATTTTCAAGCTGTTGGGCGTGACCCTGCCGGCGTTCCAAATCGCGGGCAGCATTCTTTTGTTTAGCATCGCCTTCGACATGCTCCACGCCCGACCCACCGGGTCGCGAGAAACGCTCGAAGAGGTGCAGGCCGGCGTGGCCAAGGACGACATTGCGATAACCCCGCTCGGGGTGCCGATGTTGGCCGGCCCCGGGGCGATCTCGGCGGTGCTGATTCTGCGAGCTCAGGCCCAGGGAGCCGCCCAGCACTTGGCGCTCCTGGGGGCAATCGGCCTGGTGTGTGTAACGGGCTATTTTATCCTGCGCTTTGCCGTGTTGGGCACGCAGTGGTTAAACCCCTTGGTGTTGAAGCTTATTGCGCGGCTCATGGGTTTGTTGCTGGCGGCCGTGGCGGTGCAGTTTGCCCTCAATGCGCTGCGCCAGCTCGGAGTGCCGTTGCAGTTCTAAACTCTAACGCGCTTTCAGTTCTACGGGTAACCAAGCCGTTTTTGCCCCTGCGCATAGGTCGGTGAAGATTCTCGTTGAACCAGAAGGCAAGGGCAGCACTGTCCACCTTGGCCAGGCGCCATGCATGGGCAGGCGCGTGAACCCCGCCAGGACCGGAAGGTAGCAACGGTAACGACGTCCTCCTAGTGCCGTGGAGTGCCTGGCCACTTATTTATCGACCGCCCTTCGCTCGTCCGCCGGATGGGCTCCGGCCCATCCTCACGGGGCGGGCTGCTCAGGTGTCTCGGACGGACGAGGGGGACGCGTATGATTGCCGCTGGGCCCGCCGGATGGACGGCCGTCTAATGGCTTGGGGCGGTCCTTCATCCATTGCCTGCGCCGCTCGCTTTCCTTGGCGCGGATCTCGCGCAGTTTATCGAACTGTTCTGGCGTGAGGATCTTGGCCAGTTCGGAGTCCATTTTGGCGATGAGTTCACCCGAACGACTGAAGGCATCACGGGAAATACTCCGCAGCTCCTCGGAGGTCCGGCCGATGATGGGCCGAATCTGTTTTTTTTGCTCGGGTGTGAGATTGAGCTGTTCGGCGGCGCGCCCGCCAAGCAACTCGACGGGGTTGCCGCGCGGCTGAAGGGGTGGGGGCTTGGCGTAGTGTTCACCCAAGCGGAAGCCCGCAAAACCTCCGGTGATGGCGCCCGTCAAAAAGATGCCGCCCACGGCGAGTACGACTTTGATGTTGGCAGCCATGGTTAGGAGGATGCGGCGAGCCATTCGGCGACCGGGTCGTTAATGACCGTGGTATCGGGTTCCATGGCGCGGAGCACGGTGCCGATGTTCAGGGTCACGACGAGCATCATCAACAGTCCGCACACGCCCAAAGCGCGTGGGGCAAAGCGGGTGAACAGCGTGGCAAAGCTGGGCGCAGGTGTGGCGAAGGCCAGGGCGCTCACCCGCACTGCGAACCCGAGGGGCGCGGCGGTGTCGCGCGGGTCGGCGGGGGCTTGGCGGGCGGCCTTTAGCAGTTGGGGCCAGGGTTTGGGGTGGTTTTTCATGCGCGTTCCTTGGTTTTGAGCTCGGTGAAAAGCTTCTGTAATTTCCGCCGCGCCCGGAAGGCGCGGACTTTGATGAGAGTGATGTTCCAGCCGGTGATCTCACCGACTTCAACCAGGGTTTTTTGCTCCAGGTCGAGCAGTTGCAAAACGACGCGGTCGTCGGGCTTTAACTGGTCGAGTAATTTATGCACCAGTTCGTGGGCGGCGAGCGCGTCGCCCGCACCGACTTCGTTTTCGCTGGTGAGCACGGCGTCAAGCACGTCGGCCTCGTTTTCGGAGAGGTCAGCCCAGCGGAATTCGGGACGGCGTTGCTGGGCGCGCAGGTGGTCGATGCAGGTCGTCACGGCGATGCGCGAAACCCAGTGGGTGAACGGCACGTTGCCCTGATACTGTGCGATGCGGGTGAACATTTTCAGGAAAATCTCCTGGGTGAGGTCTTCTTCGGCCACGCGCCGAGGCAGGCGCGCCCGCACGATGCGAATAACCATCGGGTGAAGGTGTTCGACCAGTTCCCGGGCCGCCCGCTGGTCGGCCGCCCGGACACGCTCCAGACATCCGCAGAGGTCGAAGGTCTCGTCGTCAGGGGGCATCGGTGGAGGAATGAACCAGCATACACGTTAGGCAAGACGCCGTTGCGCGCGCCAGGTTACACGCGAGGGCCCTCTTCCAATGCGTTCCTTGACTTTGCGAGGGGGCGGCGGGTATTTAACCTCTTATCTTGATGCGAAACATCATTCAGTCGCTCCGACTTAGCTAGACGCACGATCTGAGAGGGCCGCGTGTTCGGCTGGTCGTGCGTCTGTTGTTTCCTCCGCACCTGCTGTCGGCTGCGCCGCTAGGCGGGTTTATCGCTTCAACCGTCCGTCTTTGTTTCGTTTATGCAATCCGCTCCAATCTCGAAATACCGCCCTTTCCCCCCCGTCGATTTGCCCAACCGCCAGTGGCCCAGCCGCGTGCTCGACCACGCGCCCGTGTGGTGCAGCGTCGACTTGCGCGATGGCAACCAGTCCCTCGCCCAGCCCATGAGCGTGGAGGAGAAAATCGAGTTTTTCGACCTGCTCGTTAAGATCGGTTTTAAGGAAATCGAGGTCGGCTTCCCCTCAGCC
>JBIIMH010000081.1:0-7294 GCA_044338095.1 Rariglobus sp.
TATCAGCGGCGGATTGAAAAACTCCACGAACTCGACCGGCTTGGACAGACGAGGTGCGGGCGTTGGCGCAGCGCAGCGCCCAGGCGGCGGATGCGACCTCGGTGAAAGTCGGCGAGGCCATGCGGCGCAGTCAGCAGGGCATGGAGGCAGCCGGCAAAGTCTCTACCCGGCTTGATCAAATTTTAGGTCACGCCAAGGAGGTCAACGGCCTGGTGGACAGCATCGCCACCGCCTCGTCAGAGCAGAGCCAGGGGCTGGCCCAAATCGCCACCGCGCTGTCTCAAATCGAGATCATCACGCAGTCGAATGCGACCGAGTCCGATCACACGGCGGTTGCGGCGCGCGAGTTTGATCAAGAGACCGTTCAGCTTGGGCAAATTATCCAGGACCTGCATGCGCTCATCGGGCAGCGTAGCGGGGTGACCGGAAACGCCGAGGTGAACGGATTTGAAAAGTAGCGCAGACTTCCAGTCTGCTTGGCGGCAGTTAAACCTGCAAATCCGAGCAGACTGGAAGTCTACGCTACTTGCTCGACCCTCGGGGATTCCCGTCCTCCAGGAGGCGGCCGTGCCTCACTTCTTGAAATGCTTCTGGATGGCCGCGAGCACCTGGTTCGGCCCAGAGTAGTCACCACTTGGCGTGTAGGTCGTGGCGAGTTCTTTGCCGTCGGCGGTCATGAACACGAGATTGGGGATGCCTCGCTCGTGACCGGGCCGCTGCAGGCTGCGCACGTTATCCTTTTGACCAAAACGCACAGTGGGCCAGGGCATGGAGCTTTCGCTCATGTAGCTTTTCATCGAGTCCTCGTCCTGGTCGCTGCTGACGAAAATCACCTCAAACTCGGGGTGGGCAGCTTTGATTTGCTTATACGCGGTCACGAGTTTTGGCGTGAACGCGCGGCAGGGCGGGCACCAGTGCGCGGAATAATAAAACGCCACATAGCGGATGCCGGTCAGAGGAGTCTGTGGCACGGGCACCAGCGCCGAACCTTTGAGGTGAACGAGTTTGCCGATGAGCGGCGCGATCACTTTCCCGATCTTGTTTGTTGTGGCTGGCTCGGCGGAATCATCGCTGGGTTTGGTCGAGGTGGCACCGGTAGCTGAGGCGGAAGCGGTGCGGCCGGTGATTGCATCGACCCGGGCTCGATCGGCTTCGGAGAGTTTGCTGTACGGCAGCAGGTAGCTCGCTCCCGAGGGTTTTTGAAACGAGATGTAGTCGCCGCTCCTGCGGATGAATTCGGCCTGAATGGGCCGCCCGTCCGGACCAGTCCATGTTTCAATGGCGGCCTGGGTTGAGAGAGGGAGAAGGGCGGTGATGAGTAGGGCGAGGTAGCGGGAGTTCATAGGAAATGAATGAAGCGGCGTTGATCGTTGTGTTAGGCGAAAGGGCGAAAATCGGGCAAGGTTGGAAAACGCGGGAGGCAGAAGGTGAGAGTGGGTCGTGATGGCGGGAGTTCAGTCGTTAAAAGTCTGGCGCGAGTTATCCTGAAGGAAAGTCGAGATCTCGCGGGCGAACAGCTCGCTGAACTCGGCGCGTTTCTTCGCACCCATGCCGAAGATGTGCGCCATGGCGTCGTCGCCTTGGGGATACTCGCGGGCCATCTGGCGCAGCGTCGCGTCGCCAAATATAACGTACGCGGGAACCTTGCGCTCGTCGGCCAGCTTTTTGCGCAGGTCGCGCAGGCGGTTGAACAAAATCTCGTCACACTCGATGTCGCCCTGGCGGCGGACGACCTTGCGGACTTTGGGCGCTTCCATGGGTTTGGTGAGCGTGATACGGCGGCGGGTTTTGAGCGAGTCGAGTCCCTCGGCGGTGAGTTGGAGGGTGGGGAATTCGCCCTCGCTTTGCGCGAGCAGGCCGAGGCGGAGCAGGTCGCGGCCGATGGCGGCCCAGGCGGGGCGCGAGAGGTCCTTACCAATTCCGTAGGTGGTGAGCCGGTCGTGCTCCCAGCGGCGGATTTTGTCGGTGTCGGCGCCGGTGAGCACTTCGCCCACGTGGTTGATGCCGACGCCGAAGCGGCTGGCGGCGTTGATGCGGTAAACGCAGGAGAGGAACTTTTGCGCAACGATGGTGCCGTCGTAGGTGTCGCGCGGCTCTTGGCAGTTGTCGCAGGCACCGCAGTTATCGAGGGGGAACTTTTCGCCGAAGTAGGCGAGCAGTTCGCTGCGGCGGCAGTTGGACCCGTCGGCGTAGCGCAGGATTTGGCGGAGCTGATTGCGGGCAACCTGAGCCTCCTGCTCGTTGGTCATCTCGTCGATGAAGTGGGTCTGCTTGGCGGCATCGCCGGCGGAGAACAGCAGCAGGCAATCGCCGGGAAGACCGTCGCGGCCCGCGCGGCCGGTTTCCTGATAGTAGCCCTCGATGTTTTTGGGCAGGTCGTAGTGGATGACCCAGCGCACGTTGGGTTTGTTGATACCCATGCCGAAGGCGATCGTCGCGCACATGATGTGCACCTCGTCGCGCAGGAACAGCTCCTGGTTGCGGGCGCGTTCGTCGGCGGGCAGGCCGGCGTGGTAGGGGCGCGCGCTGTAGCCTTTGGCGGAGAGGGCCTCGGCCACGCGCTCGGTGGCGGCGCGGCTCGCGCAGTAAACGATGCCGCTCTCGTCCTCGCGCTTTTTTACCCAGGCGATGATTTGCTCGGCGGGCTTTTCCTTGGGCGTGACCTTGTAGGTGAGGTTGGGGCGGTTGAAGGAGGCGACGAACACCGCGGGATTGCGCAGTTTTAAGTGTTTAATGATGTCGGCGCGCACCCGTTCGGTGGCGGTGGCGGTGAGCGCCATCAGCGGCACGTCGGGCAGGAGCTCGCGCAGTTTGGCGATCTGGCGGTACTCGGGACGGAAGTCGTGGCCCCATTCGGAAACGCAGTGTGCCTCGTCGATGGCGATGGCGGCGACGTTCCAAGCCTTTAGGTTCGCCTGCCAATTATCGAGCATGAGGCGCTCGGGGGCGACGTAGAGCAGTTTCCACTCGTTGCGGTGCAGACCGGCGAGGCGAGAGCGGGCTTCGGCGGGCGAGAGCGTTGAGTTGAGAAACGTGGCGGCGACGCCGGCGGCCTGGAGCTGGTCGACCTGGTCCTTCATCAGCGCGATGAGCGGCGAGACCACGATGGTGAGGCCGGGGCGGTGAAGGGCGGGGATTTGAAAGCAGAGGGATTTGCCGCCGCCGGTAGGCAGCAGTGCGAAGACATCGCGGCCGGCGAGGGAGGTTTCGATGATGTCGCGCTGGAGCGGCCGGAATTCCGGATAGCCGAAGCTGGAGTGGAGAGTGTGGAGAAGTTCGGGCACGGGAGCAGGCGGGACGCAGCGGCAGCCAAAGGGAAGTGGGCCCTATCAATCGAGCTCAATGCGCCGCGGGGGACGGGTAAAACGAGAAAATGAGGTGGCGAAGCGGGCGATGGCTGGGGCCGATTTGGCGCTAATGACGGCGCGCAAGAAGGTGGAGGCGGTTAACTGGCGGCGAGTGGCTGCCCACAAGTTGCGGTAGCGCACTTTTTTTCATGGGTTGCCCCTTGCCTCGTTAACCCCGAGCGCTCTGATTCGCCAATCCACTTATGAACGACGATTTGCTTAAAGCTATCCACCAAGAATTGGTTGCCATCCGCCAGCTCCTCGCTGAGGGCAACAAAGCGGCTCCCGTGCGCAGCACACCGGCGCGTGCGACCACCACCAGCAGCGCGTCGCGCCCGAGTTCCGGTGATGCCGAAGTGGTTCCGCAGCCGAGCGAAATCATCGCCAATCCCGGGGATGTTCAGGTGCATTTTGGCAAAAACAACGGTGTGCCCCTTTCTCAACTGGGTGAGCGCTCGCTGTCGTGGTATGCCCAAGAGCAAGCCCCACGCCTCGACAGTAGCGGCAACCCGTATCCCGCGCGGCCCCAGGAAATCACCCTGCGCAATGCAGCCCGCACACTCTGGCACCAAAATAAGGGCACACTGGGCGGTGGTACACCCGCCTCGAAAGCGGGTTCCTCGGCCGAGGCCTTCGTCGAGCCCTCCGCGCATCCCTCCGATGAAGAAGAGGCGCTGCCGTTCTGATTTTTACCTGAAGACACCACCGGAAGCCCCCTGCTGGAAGCGATAGCTACGCGGAGGTTTTTTTTGTCAGCCTCAGCTTAGGCTAAACATGGAGCGCGCTTATTTGGTTAGAGCGAGCATCGCAGTAACAAGGGATCAAGAAAAAGCTAGAGTATCTATTAGGCGCTGGTGTTGAACGCTACTCTCAGATTCCCGATTTTAAACCACTGATGGGCACTGATATTCACTGATAAAATCAAGAAGGCTCTGCCCAGAACGTCGGGGGGGGGCGCAACCTTAGCATAAAGAACTATTCCAGCACGGTTTGGTTTTCGTGTCCGACATCAGTGAGCATCAGTGCTCATCAGCGGTTAACCGGCTTTATGCTAGTTCGCCTCTCAGGCTGCATAGAGAAAACAGCGAAGAACCAAGCTACGGGTGAAAACCTTAAGGTTATCACTCACTTGCAAAAATGGTGCCCGAGGACGGACTCGAACCGTCATGCTGTTAGGCACAGGCTTCTGAGACCTGCGTGTCTACCAATTCCACCACCCGGGCAGGGAAGGGAGGCAAACCACACGGGCCTCGGACGCCCTAGGCAATCATAAAATTCGCCAATCCTTGGCGAAGTCTCGAATTTGCGAACGTAACGCCGGTTTTGAGAAAGTAGCGCAGACTTCCAGTCTGCTTCTTCCTCGTGGTTACCGACTAAAAATCCCAACCACAAACACGTTCTCCTACACCAAGCAGACTGACAGTCCGCGCTACATTTTTCTTCGGCGGGCCGCGTGGCCCGTTTGGCCCCTGGTTTATTTACTCCACGTGGCCAACTCGGTGCGGGCGCGTTGCATCTCGGCTATGATCTTGTGCGCATGATCAAGCAGGTGTTTGCCGGGAGCGGTTAACGTCACCCGCCGCCCCAGCCGATCGAACAATCGACAGGATAAATCCTCCTCCAAAGCCTTGATCGCGTGGCTGATAGCCGACTGCGTGAGGTTCAACTCGTGCGCAGCCAAAGTGAAGCTGCCCACGCGGGCTAGGGTGGTGAACGCTAGCAGCTTACGGCTATCTAAAAGAATCGTCATGGGAAAGGTGGGCGTAAGTAGGAGTCACCTTAAAAGCATGTTCCAAGCCAGCCAGCCGCCACAGTCGGACTTGGTGCAAAAAACCCCTCGCGGGTGCCGCACTTCAGTGCCACGGTGCGCTTCCTTAAAAAAAACGTGGCCCGCTCCGACGACCGTTCTCCGCCTGCTTTCCGCATCGATTTCCCTCCCGAACTGCCCATCAGTTCGCGGGCTGCTGAGATCGTGGATCTGATCGCTGACCACCAGGTCATCATCCTGGCCGGCGAAACCGGTTCGGGCAAAACCACCCAGATCCCCAAAATGTGCCTCGCCGCAGGTCGTGGTATGCGCGGGGTCATCGCCTGCACCCAGCCGCGCCGCGTCGCCGCCTTGTCCGTTTCCCGCCGAGTCGCCGAGGAGCTCAACGTCCCTTGGGGCGGCCCGGTCGGTTGCAAAATCCGCTTCGACGACCGCACCACCCGCGACACCGTCATCAAGTTCATGACCGACGGCATGCTGCTCGCCGAGGTGCAGAGCGACCCGATGCTGCGCGCCTACGATACCGTCATCCTCGACGAGGCCCACGAGCGTTCGCTCAACATCGACTTTCTCCTCGGCCACCTGCGTAACCTCCGCCACCAGCGCCCCGAGCTCAAAATCATCGTCACCTCGGCGACCATCGACACCGAGGCGTTTTCCAAAGCCTTCGACGATGCTCCCGTTGTTCAGGTTTCCGGCCGCACTTACCCAGTCGAGGTGATCTACGCCCCGCTCGACTCCCTCGGTAGCGACGCGGCCGAGGGCGACGAACGTTCCTCGCGCTCCGAGGCGCTCCATTACATCGACGGCGCGGCCGAGGCCGTCGAACGTATCGTGCGCGACAGCGACTCGGGCGACATCCTCGTTTTCCTGCCCGCCGAGCGCGACATCCGTGAAACCACCGAGCTGCTCGAAGGTCGCCGTTTGCCGAATACCGAGATCGTTCCGCTGTTCGGCCGCCTCTCCAACTCCGAGCAGCAGCGTGTGTTTGCCTCCTCGCAGCGGCGTAAACTTATCCTCGCGACCAACATCGCGGAAACCTCCCTCACCATTCCCGGTATCCGTTATGTGGTGGACACCGGCCTGGCTCGCATCAGCCGCTATTCGCCGCAGGCGCGCACCCGCCGCTTGCCGATCGAGGCAGTCGCGCAATCCAGCGCCGATCAACGCAAGGGCCGCGCCGGCCGTGTCTCTGATGGCGTTTGCATCCGTCTGTATTCGGAAGCCGACTTCAACGAGCGCCCGCGCTTCACCCAGCCCGAGATCCAACGCGCCAACTTGGCCGACGTGATCCTGCGCATGAAGGCTTTCGGCTTGGGCGACATCGAGCGCTTTCCCTTCATCAACATGCCGGCGGCCAAGTCCATCCGCGCCGGCTACGCGCTGCTGGAGGAAATCGGTGCGCTCGATTCCAACGCCACCGAGTCGGCGCGCCAACTCACGCCCGTGGGCCGCGAACTGGCCCGCCTGCCGGTGGACCCGACCGTGGGGCGCATGATTTTGCAGGCCCGCAGTGAGAAGGCGGTGCGCGAGGTGCTGGTGATTGCATCGGGCTTGAGCATTCAGGATCCGCGCGAGCGGCCGATGGAGGCGCGCGAAAAAGCCGACTTGGCCCACCGTCGCTTTAACCACCCCGACTCCGATTACCTGGCTTTGCTCAACATCTGGGATGCTTACCATGAGCAATTCGACCGCCTCTCCCAGGCTCGCCTTCGCCGCTTCTGCAAAGACCATTTTTTGAGCTACACGCGCATGCGCGAGTGGCGCGACGTGCACTCGCAACTGCTCGACGTGATGGAGCAGCGGAAGGACTTTCAGTTCACCTCGATCTTCGACGGCATCCCGCCGGATAAAATCAACGCGGACAAAACTGCCTTCGCTTCGCCCGGCTACCGCGCCATTCACCGCAGCATCCTCGCCGGCCTACTGGGCAACATCGCGACCCGCGACGACGACAACGGTGGCTACAAGGCGACCCACGACCGCCGCGTCGCGCTGTTTCCCGGCTCAGTCTTGTTCGTGCGCGACGAGAAGAAGTCACACCCCAAGCGGGGTGAAGACCCGCGTCAAAAAAACGATTCTAAAAACAACAAGAGTCCACGGTGGATCATGGCGGCGGAGATCATGGAGACCACGCGGTTGTTTGCCCGCACCTCCGCGCGAATGGATCCACTCTGGG
>JBIIMH010000450.1:0-7275 GCA_044338095.1 Rariglobus sp.
TCAAATACGCATCCGGCACATCGGCTGTTTTCTCATCAATAATGGGAAGGCGAATACCCGGAATATACTTACCCACCTTTAATGGATTCACTTCAACAGCACATTGCACCAGATCGGTGGTGATCTTAAACGTATTGAGCAGCGTCGCCCCCTTCGCTGGCGCACCAAAAGCGTAAACTTTTTTACCCCGTGATTGATAATCGCGCAGGATCGCCATGAGTTCGGTCTCGATTTCCCAAACCCGCCCCGCAAATTGTTTATACGTCTCAATTCGGTTGCATCCTAGGGCACGCTCTTCTTCACGCATTTTTTCAACCGAGGCATCAATCGTCTGCGTCCCGCGCGGAGCCACCAGCAGTTCCATCGACCCGCCGTGAATGGGCAGCATATCCGCAGCAAAAATCTCCAGACCATAGTGGGAAAAAAGGTGGTCGAGTGAGTGCACCGTCCAGTAGGTCAGATGCTCATGATAAACCTGATCGAACTGGGTGTAACGGAGCATCCCGGCCAAGGAAATGGCCTGCACGCAAAACACCCCGCCGTCGCGAATGAGCTCCGCAATCCCTTCGGTAACACTGTGCAATTCCTCTAAATGAAAAAACACGCCGGCCGCGGTCACCAGTTTCGGGAGTCCCTTGTTGGCAATGATATCGCGCGCCACCTCGGCATTAAAAAACTTAGCCCAGGTCTCAACACCACGCGCATTGGCCATTTCGGCCAAATTCCTAGCCCCGTCGACACCGAGCACGCGTAAACCATAGGGTTCGTAACAGGCGAGCCAGGTCCCGTCGTTGCTGCCAATGTCCACCACCAGGTCGCCGGATTTAAGACCGAGTCGGCTTACGAGACGCTCCGTGCTCGCCTTAAAATGATTGCGCAATGTCGCCGTGGTGCCGGAAACGTAGAGGTATTCCCCGAACATGGTCTCCTTGGGCACCGTATAATTAATCTGCACTGCGGTGCAATCGTGGCAAAAACACACCTGCAGGGGATAATACGGCTCCTTGTGCGCAAGGTCTGCGGGCACCAGCAGGCTATCGCAATGAGGCTGGGCCCCGAGATCGAGGAATTGTTCGACTTTTACACTGTGGCAAACACGGCAGGACATAAATTAAGGGGTTAAATGCAAAGGCAATGACTCGTAATAACGAATGGTCTCGGTCAGGGCTACACGAATATCGGTAAACTTAAACTCGGGGAAAAGGCGGTTTATTTTGTCAGTATTAAACACCTTTTTGGAAACACCAGACCACTTGCTTGTATCGTAGATTATTCTCGCCGGATCATAACCAACGATTTCACAGATCATCTCAGCATAATGACGGATACTATAACCGCGGCCGCTGCCCAGATTCAGGATATCGTTCGGACACTGCGCGACCGCCAGATTGATGAGTTTAATCGCATCATCCACGTAGATGAGTTCACGAATCTGGCCGCCTGTGCCCCACAATGAGACCGGTGCGCCGTGATTTTTTCCGGCGACAATTTTTTTTATCAAATCGAAAATGAAGTGCGAATCGGCACGATCAAACCCGGGGCCAAACAGGGTCGATGGCATCAGGTGATTGTACTTCATGCCGAATTGATGATGCAGCGAAAGGTGCCCGACATAGAGCATGCGCTTGGTCATGGCATACGTATATAAATCATGGTCGGGCTCACCCACCAAGTAGTTCTCTTCCTTCAATTCCAATTCAGGCGGATAAGCGCAACCGGTCCCCATGGAAACCATCAGGGCTTTTTCCTGATACTCGCGCCAAAAACCCAAAATATTGGTGTTGATTTGCTGATTAATGAGCCACTGTTCGCCCTTGTGGTAGAGGCAAAAGTCACCCGCCTTCGTCCAGGCGGCCAAATGATAAATCCGGTCAAAACGAGTGTCGGCAAATTGAAGCAGATTACGCTTCTCCACCAGATCGCAATTACGCGTGTTGATGATGGTGACTTCGGCGCCCTGTCGCTGCAAATCAGGAACCAAATGGCGCCCCAAAAAACCTGTGCCGCCGGTGACGAGAACTTTCATGATATTTCGATATTAATTGTCCGCTTTTCATCGGCCGAACGCGCCACCGCATCCATTACGGATTGCTGGCGCAACAAATCAGCTTCGTAACGAGTTGTAGATTCTGAATCGCCCTTGATAACGGTGCAAAATTCCTCGGTCATCAAACGAAATTGATCAGCAGGTTCAAGGACAATGCGCTCCACGCCAGCGGCCGTTTCAACGACAACGGCAACCGCTTTATCGGGAGGCACAGCGAAAGCCCGCTCGACATCAATTCGCCCCAACGTTCCTGCGATGGAATAACGCGAGCGATAATTAACTCCATAAGCCGCATACAAATGCGCCGTGACACCGCTTGCAAAGGTCAGCGTGATCGCAGCGGAGTCATCGACGCCCGAAACCGAATCACGACCTTGCGTACAACTCACGGAAATGGGAGCAGAACCCAGTTGCAACATAGCCGCCGCCACCGGATAACCGGCCGAATCATGAAAAACCCCTCCGCCCAGTTCAGGCTTTAAGCGGATATCCCCTTCCGGCGGGCGCGGATAGGTGACTTCGGCCGTGAAAAATCGCGGAGTTCCGATTCGCCCAGATGCAATCAAATCACGCACCAAAGCATGCTGCGGGTGATACTTAAATGCATACCCTTCAAGCAGGCGAACCCCATTGTGGCGGCAGGCAGCGACGGCCTTTTGCGCTTGCGCGCCGTTAAAAAAAGCCGGCTTTTCGCACAGCACATGCTTGCCCGCTGAAGCAGCCTTACAAACCCACTCCGCGTGAAGCGTGGGGGGCGTTGATATATATACGGCATTGATTGCGGGATCAGCCAAAACGGATTCGTAATCACCGAATTGAGGGAAACCAAATTCGCGTGCATAGCTTGCGGCCTTATTTAAATCACGACTGCCGATTCGTGCAAGACGTGCACCGCCAGCGAGTTTCAACGCAGGAAGAAACCTCCGGCGCGCCACACTGGAACAAGCAATAATGCCAAACTCGACGACGGGCATAAATTATTGGGCGTGACGGGTATCCTGGTTTTGCACTGTATTGAACGCGCTTTTCGGGTCGCCATGGTCACCGTCGCCCATGCCCAAATTCTGGTGCACGATCGGCTTTTCACAATCATCCCAACGTTTGGTTAAAAATGACACGGACTGGCATTCAGTTATGGCCATAAACACATGATAAGTACCGCGCGGAACGTAAATACATTCGCCCTTGCTCATGTAGATAAAACTCTCCTTGCCGGTTTCTATATCCACTTCAACCTCCACCCCGACGCCATCCACCAGCATGATATATTCATCAAACTCCGGATGGCAGTGATTACCGCGAATTTTACCTGCTTTGATAAACTGGTGCGTCCACTCCATGATGGGCGCATCGGGCACGAAGGAAAAAATAGCCCCGCGACCATCCCGGATTGTAGCCAGGTTACAGCTGGGTTTGAATGATTTTATATTCATAGTATTATTTTCAAAAATTAATTAAAAAGCTTTCCATTACAGTGATGGAATATAACAGCTAAAAACCTGCTATTACCTCACCCTAAAAACCGCGCTTTATTTTGGCGGATAAACAATTCGGCCTGATAAAGGGTTTCGGGTGTACCGATATCCAGAAAAGGGGCGTCAACTCTCGCCACCTGGACGCGCTTCCCTTGTGCCAAAAGAGGAAAGACCTCGGACTCCAAACTGAGAGGACGCTGTTCAGGCAACTCGGCCAACGTGGCGCCAGAAAAAGCATAAACTCCTGCGTTAATCAGCCCCGCACCCGATTGTTTCTCACGGAAGGCCGTCAATCGGCCGTTGGCTCCCACGTCAAGGGTCCCAAAGCGACTGGCATCGTCCATGGCCAAACCCAATAACGCCGCGTTGGTTTCAGGCATCCTAAGGCAGTCGAGCAAAGGGCGAGGGTCAGCGAGGACCAACGAATCACCGTTGACCACCAGCCAGGCCGATCGAACCGGCAGTGATTGCACTGCTTGCACAACCCCGCCAGCAGTCCCCTGGGGCGAGGTTTCCGGAACACATTTAATGGTCAAACCAGCGATTGGGTTTTTAATAAAATGCGCTTCAACGAGGTGCGCCAGGTACCCAGTTGATAAAACAAACTCGGTACAGCCATGGGCCGCAAAAAAACGTATCACCCACTCAACAAATGGGCGGCCATCGACGGGGGCCAAAGGCTTGGGTAGATCCGGCAAAAGATGCCGAATCCGCGTACCATAACCGCCGGCCAAAATAACCACCGGCAGGGGCCACTTTAAATCATTAGACATTGCTGTACTTCGAGTTCCGGAGAATGCGATAGCCTTTCATCAATTCTACAATACCGCGATCCAGACTCCATTCGGTTGTAAAGCCGGTGGAGAGGAGGCGTTGATTGGAGACAATATAGTCGCGTTTGTCCGGATCCTCACCAATGGCGGATTCCAAATAAGCAAAAGCTGGCACGTGTTTTTTGATGACCGCGCATAATTCCAGTTTCGAAAGATTGGCTTCTTCCAAACCAACATTGTAAGGACGCCCTTTCATCCGTTCAAAATTCTCCAAAGCATAGGCAAACACCCGGGCGACATCCTGAATATGAATAAAATTACGCTTAAAATGGCCTTCAAAAATCACCATGGCCCGGTCGGTAGCCGCACGGTGGACAAAATCGTTAACAAGCAAGTCAACACGCATACGCGGGGACATTCCGAACACCGTGGCGAGGCGGAATGTTAGACTATTATTGCGAGCCAGCACTGCTTTTTCCGCGGCAACTTTGGTCGTCCCATATAGAGAAAGCGGATTAAGCGGGCTATCCTCTGTGCAAAATTTACCCTGTTCACCAATCCCGTAGCCACTGTTGGTTACCGGCATGAGGATCAATTGCGTTGGTGAAGCCAGGCGACAGAGCAATTCGACTGCCACCTGGTTGATGGTGTGCGCGCCAATAGCATCACGCTGGCACATCGGTGCACCCACCAAAGCAGCCAAAGGAATAATGGCATCCGCCCACGCCAACAGCGGCTTCAATTGGCCCTCATCGCGGCAATCGCCGCGAACCACATCAAAGTTTTCGTAGCGGCAACAGTCCAACAACGAGGATTGGCCAAAAATAAAAGTATCCAGGACCTTAACCGAATGCCCGGCAGCGAGCAGATGGGGGGTAAGAACGGAGCCAATATAACCAGCACCGCCGGTGATTAGGATTTTCATAAGTAGGGTATTACGCTTGTTCTTTAATACGGCACAATCGCTTAATGCTTAAACCAATAACTATTTTTTCCGTTTTTCATCTAGATAAGCGACCAATTCGGCACTTGGCTCAGGGCAATGCGGCCAACACGCGATCCCAAAGCACTTCGGCGCATTGCTCGGCACGGTAAGCCGGGGCGGCTGACTGAGCCTTGGCCTGAAGAGTCGTTAAGTTCTGGAGTGCCTGGGCAACGGCATCAGCCATAGCAGCAGGAGCCCAAGAGGTGGCAGTCACCACGCCTAAATCGAATTCCTTGCCCTGGCGCGCAGGCACCGTTCCCGGTGAAACCACAACCACCTTCCCAACGGAGGCCGCCTCAGTAAATCCGCCGGACGATCCGTGACCGTAAAAACTGGGGGAATAGGGCAATAAAACAACATCCGCACGAGCGAGCATGTGGTAATAGGGATGCATTTCAAGCGCACCGTAAACCAACTCCACTGTCGGCCCCTTCAAGCTTTCCAACCGTTTTACATGCTCACATAAACCCATGCTCTTAGTGTTCTCCGGATTTTGTATTTGTATCAAAAACCTGGGCTTAGGTTTGAGCTGGGCGCAACGCTCAATGATTTCGGGCAAAAAATGGAACCCGCGAAGCGGACTGGTGTGCCCTTGATATAAAATAAAAGGCGAAGCCGATGCCGCCGATTCCGGGACGCTGGAATTCTCATTAATCAACATCGAAACATCCATGGGGTTGGGCAATTCCAAGACCGGAACACTGATGATTTGCGTATACGCCTGGGCAAGCTCTCGTGTATCCGCACAAATGCGCGTGCGTGGCTGAACCGCAACCAGACGCTGCACGGCAAAGCGGTAATACAATGAGATCAAGTCCTTATTAGCCCGCGTCTGCACATAATCCATCGCGTGATTAAGGTAACGTAACATGATGCCCACGGCCGGTCGGCGGTCCGCAGGTAAACGAACCAGCCAACGAGCAACCGCATAAATCTGGTTCTGCAGCAAGTTAGGAAAATAAATCAAATCTTTTGCAGTGAATTGGTCCAACGGCAGACGGTTGAGGTCGGCAAAAAAGGCTTCATTCACCGCATGGAAATTTTCAATCGCCCAGACCTGGGGATCGACGGCCATTTCGGCAAAAATATCTTTCGTGAAAAGGGGGCAAACCTCTATGCCTTCGCAGGTCACGGAAGCCCCAAGACGACCGTAGATATGAACGGGGATCTTCCGCCGCAACAGATCGCGGGCCAGTTGTGCATCATGATTAAGATAATGCCCGCCCGTGCCCTGCAGTTGTGGATCAAAAAGGTAAACCTTGCGCATGTGTATAAAGAACCGAATTAACGTTGGGAATAAATGATTTGTGCTCCCGGGGCATTCACACGGAGTCTGACCACGGGACGTCCCCCGAGGGCCAGTTGAATCGCCGCATGTTTATCTGGCGGAGCGATAAACAAAAAGAACCCGCCTTGTCCCGCGCCAAGCAGTTTTCCGCCGCTGGCTCCGGCTTTCAGGCCGGCCTGATACCAGGCGTCAATTTCCGGCAACGTAACCGCACCGGCCTGTTTTTTTAACTCCCAACCCTCATGCAATAATTTCCCAAAATCGGTAATCGGGCGGTCAGACATGAGATATTCAACGCCGAGACGCGCAAGGTCGGCCATCTTCCCAAGTACACGTGCCTTTTCCTCGGGACTGGCCGGGCATTTTTGGCCCAATACAGAAAAACTATCGCGCTGAATTTGTGTATAAACCAGCAACATGTGCGACTCGAGGTCGTTGATCCGGTCGGCGAAAAGCGGCAAGGACTGAACTTCATAGACCCGATCGCGGCGAAAGTTGATCAAATTAAAGCCGCCGTGCGCAGCGATGACCTGATCCTGCCAACCACCCGCTTCGTTGAGTATCACGCGCTCCACTTCTAGGGCCTCTTCCGCCAGATCCCGGGCGGAGCGAAAACGGCCGCAATGGGCGTGCAACGCGTGCAACATAGCCACAACAAAACTCGAAGAGGAGCCAAGCCCAGTGCGGGCCGGTAAATCGGCCATAAC
>JBIIMH010000082.1:0-7258 GCA_044338095.1 Rariglobus sp.
CTTGGTTATTGGCACTAGTTGCGCCGGACACGTATTCGCCCCGACTCCACTGCGTCACTGGTTGATAATAACCCACTCCCATGAGTGGCGCCCAGCCCGTGGCACCGGCGCCGTGGCCCTCGTAATACTCCTCGACGGTTTCTCCAGCGGCATTCTTCAAGCCGTCGTGCGACAGCCCCAGGGTGTGTCCAATTTCATGCGAGACCGCCTCGGCGACGGATTTGGGATCACCGCCCATCTGCGATGAAAATACCCAGCATGGCACGGTTGCGGTAAAATAGGCGCCGGCATCCGCCCAAGACCCGAGGAACGCCACTCCACCCGCTTTGGGCGCGACCGTGGTGGTGGTGGTGATGATGCACCGCATCCGCATGCCCACCGGCGCGTTATAATAGAGCGCCCGGTCGGTCGTCACATTGATCTTAAATGGGCGAAAATCCTCCGACACCCGTTGCCACACCTCCCGCACCTGGTCGTTGCTCAGCCCGCTGTGTTCCGCCTTGATAGGACCTACATCGACGTCTGGCGTGGTCGGATTGTCATCGTGGTCCATTACCTGCCAGTTTAAATCTTCGACCGTCTCACCATCGAAATCCAAATAGATGACCGCCCTAACGCCGGGTCGGCTGCTGAAAATCGGCTGCGGAATCGTGATGGTCGCATTCGTTGCGGCGGGCGCAACCCCACCATTGCCCGCCATCACTCGCCGATGGTGATAGCCCACACACATCACCGATTGGCGGGATTTCTCCAGCAGGTGAGTGCTTCCGTTCTTCGTTGTGGCGACGACTGCCACGGTCTTCCCATCCGGCATGATACGGCCCCCAAAACCGCGTGGGCCGAAACCTAGCGAAAACGAGCCACCCTCGTCGAGGGCACCGACGATCAACTCCTGTCCGTCCGCATATTTCTCAACGCCGAGAATCACTCCGGTTAGAACCCGGTTATCAAAATACGCCAGACTCACACGATCGCCCTCGAGCCACGTGCCGCGAGCCGAGGCGGCCGGCGCCGTAATCGCGAGAGCGCGGTCAAAGCCTTCCGCTTTCGTCGGGACGCCATAGCGCGAGGGAAACTCCGGGCGTTTGCCACTGACCGAGATGGGCGCTGTAGAGAATAACGCTGGTGGGGCTGCGACGGTGGTCGGTTGCAGCTGTGGAGCAACTGCCTGCTGCCCCTTTTGCCCCACCTCGATTTCATTCGCCTCCAATTTCGGGACCGGAAGACCGTGTGAAGACCGATTCCAGATCAGAACCCCGCTAACTAGAACCAAAGCGCACGCAACGAATACCACGAGTCGAGAATGGGGATGGCGCATAAACGACAAAAAAACGGCGAAAACAAACCTAGGCGTCAAGGATGGCCCGAGATGACATGGGCTGATCAGAACGGTGAAGGGCGCACAACCTGACCTACGAAGATGGAGATGGCCCTAGGGGCTATCAAAAGGAGACTGGCCGCGGCCTACCCCCTTTTTAATCCCTCCGACTTCTCGAACGTTGCTGCATACTAATCGAGCAGTGACCACTCGGTGATCTGGCGGTGGGTGAACTCAACGCCGGAGGCCCGTAACAACAGCAACTGCTCTTGGTTGAGGGGCAAATCGGGCGCCTTAACCAATTCCAAGCGGCCACGTACTTCGTCGAGCGCATGATTTCTCAAGGTGAGCCGCGCTTTTTGATAAAGCGGCAGCCCCCAAAGCCGCGCCATCTCAGCGACGAGGTCGGCGAGAGGTTCGGGTGTGATCAGTTCAGGGGCAGGGCCATCACTCAGTAGAAACTCGGTTTGTTTGGGATCGATTCCATGCATGTTGTTTGGCCTCTCACCCCAAAATCCGCCGCAGGCTGTCGAGGTCCATCACCGTCGCCAGGCTCTCTTCCTGCACCACCGCGGCCGCCAATTCGGACTTTTCCCGCTGCAGCGCGCGGATTTTTTCCTCCACCGTGTTTTTCGCGATCAGGCGGTACGCCATCACCGTGCTCTTTTGGCCGATACGGTGCGTGCGGTCTATCGCCTGCGCTTCCACCGCCGGATTCCACCACGGATCGTAAAGGATAACGTAGCTGGCCGCCGTGAGATTTAGGCCGGAGCCGGCCGCCTTTAGCGACAACAGGAAAACCGGCGGGCCGTCGGCCGCTTGGAATTTATCGACCAAGGCCTGGCGGTTTTCGGTCTGGCCGGTGAGCAGCAGGTGACCGATGCAGCGCACGGCCAACTCGGCGCGGATGAGCTCGAGCATGCTCACGAACTGGGAGAAAACCAGTACCCGGTGCCCCTCGGCCACCAGTGGTTCCACGGTGTCGAGCAGCGCGTCCAACTTGGCGCTGCTCGGCCGGGCGGGCGCATCTTCGTCGGTCGTGTCGATCACGGCGTTGGCGTCGTCCGAACCGGCGGTGGTTGCTGCGGAATTGGCGTTGAGCGCGCTGGCGGACGCAGCCGTTTTTTTGGAGGGGCGACCGCGTTTTTTGGCGGCGACTTGTTCGACCGGATCGACCGCGTTGTGGCCGATGAGGCGCGGGTCGCAGCAGATCTGGCGCAGGCGCAGGAGCGACTGGAGGATGTTGAAGCGCTGGGCGTCAAACTGGCGGTTGTCGCCGACTTTGAGCAGGAGCTGGCGGGCGCGTTTAAGTTCCGCCTCGTAGAGCGCGCGTTGGGCGCCTTCGAGTTCGCAGCCGATTTCCTCCTCGATGCGTGCAGGCAGATCGCGGGCAACCTGGCCTTTGGTGCGGCGCAGCAGGAAGGGGCGCACGCGCGTGGCCAGGCGGGAGCGCGCGCCCTCGGGATCCTCCTTGTCGTTGTAGAGGCGCTGGAAACCGGCCTGCGAGCCGAGCAAACCGGGTTGGGCAAAGGCCACCAGGCTCCACAGGTCGAGCAGGCGGTTTTCGATCGGCGTGCCGGTGAGCACCAGGCGGTGGCGGGCGGCTAAATCACGCGCGGCGCGGGCGGTGGCGCTGCCGGGGTTTTTGATGTTTTGGCCTTCGTCGAGCACCACGGCATCCCACGACAGGGCGGACAACTCGGGCGCTCGCAGGCGCAGTTGCACGTAGTTAATCACCAGGATTTGCGCGGTATCCGGTAAATCGATGCCGGGCACCGAGCGCGCGGTGGTGAGCGTGGGGGCGAAGCGGCCGGCCTCGACCGCCCAGTTGGGCACCACGGATTTGGGCGCGACCACGAGGGCGCGGAACGGGCGCCCTTCGGCGGCGGCGCGATCAGCCAGCCAGAGCAGCCAGGCCAGGGTTTGCAGGGTTTTGCCCAAACCCATGTCGTCGGCCAAAACCCCTCCCAGCCCTTGCGAGGCGAGGTGGGCGAGGAAGTGGTAACCTTCCAATTGATACGGGCGCAGAGATGCGCGCAGGCCGGCGGGTAGCGCGGGCGGGGGCAGGGCGCGCAGCGCGGCCGAGCGGTCGCGCAGGCGGGCGGCCAATTCCTCGTCGTCCACGGGGGCGTCGGCCAGTTGCAGGGCGTGGTAGCGGTGGGTGGTGCGGCGGCCGGAGAGTGCTTCGGCGTCGGCGGTCAGGCCGAGGCGGTCGAGCGCGGCGCGTTCCTCCGGGCTGATGACTTCGTCAACCGAGAGGCGTTGCCAGCCGCGCTGGGGAAGTTTGACCCAGCCACCGCGGGCTTTGACCAGCAGCTCGATCTCGGCTGGGGTTAACGTGGTGTCCTCGGGCTGGAGTTGGACAGCGAGGTCGAACCAGTCCTGGCCGGAGTCTTCGGCGGGCGTGAGGTTGACCGACAGGCGGGCACGCATGGGTTTACCGAGCAGGCCTTGCAGGTCGTGGGAGACTTCGATGGCGAGGCCGCTGGGCAAGGTCGCGTGCCAGGCCACAAAATCATCGGGGAAGCTGCGGGTGGCGATGCGACTCCAAGCGGAATTCCAGTCGGAGTACTGCAGCCCAAAAGCGCCGAAGCGGGCGCCGACAGCATTGGCGGCTGTTAGCTCAAAGGTGTAATGGGGATCGTTGGGACCGGCCGCTGGAGGAGTGCCGTTTTTGGCCCACTGCCAGCCGCCGTAGCCGCTCCATTCCTGTGTGCACAGGGGATCGGTCGAGGTGGCGAACAGTTGGGCGTTAAAGATGGCGGTATGGGCGGAGCCTTGGCCGACCGAGGAGTCGGTAAGCCAGCAGCGCAGCAGGGGACGCAGGGAGATGGTGCGGAACTTGGCGGCTATTTCGCTCGGCAGGGTCATGCCGGTGCTGCGAAGTGCGCTGGCCAGGCCGGGATCAGAGAGTGCTGCAACGGGCAGGCGATTGGGTAGCCGGGGTGGCCCGCGCCAGACGCGGCGGTCGAGCAGGTAGAGGGGCTCGCGCTCGGCAAGGAACGGGCGCAGGTCGGCCGGCACCGGCGAGCCATCGGGTTTGACCAACGTGACCTGGAGGCGGGCGGGATCGGCGTGATCGGTGACCGCATGGTGGCGGAGCGGTTCGTCTTCGATGCGGAAGGGAGAACCATCAGCCATCACCACAGTCGGTAGCGCGGGCGGGTGGGCGAGGATGCGGGCGAACAGGTCGCAGGCCAAGACGCGCTGATAACGCAGGTCGTGGGAGCGGTTTTCCAACCGCAGGAGCAGGCCGAGCGCACGGGCGGGCGGGGGGAGTGCTTCAAAATCGGCCAGCCCGGCATCCGTGAGTTGGCCGAGCCATTTTTGGGTGGGGGCTTTCCAGCCTTTACCGATTTGGGCCTGCACCTCGAGCCGCGCCTTGCCGTCCGGTTGCAACAACACCCGCAGGTCGGCCGGCATTTCAAAGACGGACTCGTCGCCGGGTTGGTTTTGGGTGTGACGCTCGATGGTCGCCGGTGCGAGGAGAGCGTTGCGCCAATGAGTGAGCTCTTGTTGCACCAAGCGGGACTCGGCCGCGGCGCGCACCGCCGAGGTGTCGGTCATGACCTGAAGGACCTCGGGGATGGCTTGGTTGGAGCGCTGGTAGTCGTAGGCGAGGTATTGCCAAAGTTCCCACGGATCGGCGGGCGGCTGAGAGGGCGGCCACCAGCCATTAAAAGCGGGCTCCCATTCGCTCGGGGCGGCTTCGCGGCTGACCACAAATTCGCGCGCGCGAATGTTGGCCGGCATGATGCGCCCATGGGCCTGCAGATCGCTAAACAGTGCCGCTAGCCGGCCCAGCAACCGGCCCTCGTCGGAATTAATTTCCCGGCCCAGTTTTTCAGCCAGCTTGGCCGACCATTCTTGGCGGAATGAGGGCTTGTCGGCCAACGCCGAGGCCTCGGCTTTGGTTTTTCCGGTGATGCGTGTGATGGTGACCTGGCCGGTGGTGGGGCGCACGATTTGTCGGTTCAGCCAGGTGCGGCCCAGTGCGTAAGCGTGTTTACAGTCCACCTCGAGCGGACACGTGCATTCGGAAAACCAGCGTTGTCCGTCCCAACTCAGCGTCGAGGTGTAGGGTTCTCGCTCGGTTCCTTGTACTGAACCGGTGACCACCCCGTAGTCTTCCCACATGTCGATGACGCGACGCCCGCGGGCATACGATTCACCGCGTTTGGTCGTGGTGATGTCGAGGCCTGCAAGGTAGCGGGTGAGTGCGCTGAGAGCGGCCGGTGATTTGGGGTCGAGCGAAGGAGCGGACAAGGCGGTTGGGAGACGGGAAGCGGGTACGGAGTGAGAGGACGGCGGAGCGAGCGGCGGGTTTTAGTAAACCTGCTCTTCCAACAAGGCGAAAAGCTCGGCCTCGGTGATGCGTTTTTGCTGCATCGAATCGCGTTCACGCAGGGTGAAGGTGTCGCCCTCCTTTTCGATCGTGTCGAAGTCGATGGTTACACACCAAGGCGTGCCGATCTCGTCCTGGCGGCGGTAGCGGCGGCCGACCGCGCCGGCCTCGTCGTAGAAACACGGATACTTGCGCTTGAGTTTGGTGTAGAGCGCTTGAGCGCGGGCGACCAGCGCCTCTTTGTTTTTAAGCAGCGGCAGCACGGCGACCTTCACCGGGGCCAGGCGCGGGCTGAGGCGCAGCACGGTGCGCGTTTCGGTGTTGCCCTTCTCATCAGTGACCTGTTCCTCGGCGTAGCCGGAGGCGAGTACCGCAAGGAAGATGCGATCGAGGCCGACTGCAGGCTCGATCACGTGGGGGACGAATTTCTTCTTGGTGGCCTCGTCGAAGATTTCCTGCGGTTTACCGGAGGCGTTGGCGTGTTGGGTGAGGTCGTAGTTGCCGCGTGCGGCGATGCCCCACAGCTCCTGCACGCCAAAGGGGAATTTGAACATGATGTCCGTTGTGCCCTTGGAGTAGAACGCCAGCTTCTCCTTGAGGTGATCGAACTCGGAAATGTGCGAATCAGGCAGCCCGATGCTCTTGAGCCAGTCCTTGCACCAGTTGATCCAGTAACGGTGCCACTTCGCCCAGTCGTCGTCCTCGTGGATGAAAAATTCCATTTCCATCTGTTCGAACTCGCGGGAGCGGAAGATGAAGTTGCGCGGGGTGATCTCGTTGCGGAACGACTTGCCGGTTTGGGCGATGCCGAAGGGCAACTTGACGCGGCCGGTGTCCACTACGTTTTTGAAATCACCGAACATGCCCTGAGCGGTTTCGGGGCGCAGGTAGGCGACCGACGAGGCGTCGGTCATCGCGCCGACGTTTGTCTGGAACATCATGTTAAAGGCGCGCGGCGGGGTCAGATCGGGGTTGCCGGTTGCGGGCGAGGGGATCTGGGTGATTTCCTCGGGGCGAGCCTCGGTGAAGTCGCGGGGTTGCACGGCGGCGAGGGTACCTTGCACGGCCTTTTTGCGCTTCATGAGCTCGGCGGCGGCCTGCAGCTCGCCGGTCGTGTCGGCGCTCTCAAGCGCAGAGACGTAGCCGATGGTCTGGGCGACGCCGTCGGCGCCGGTTACGATCACGGGGGCAAAAAAGAGTTGGTCGGCGCGGTAGCGGTTTTTGGAGACCTTGCAGTCAACCAGCGGGTCGCTGAAGCCGGCGACGTGGCCGGAGGCTTCCCAGACTTTGGGATGCATGATGATGGAGGTCTCGATGCCGACGACGTCGTCACGGCGGCGGACCATGTCGTTCCACCAGCAGTCGCGGATGTTTTTCTTCAATTCGACGCCGAGAGGGCCGTAGTCGAAGAAGCCGTTAAGCCCGCCGTAGATTTCGGAGGAGGGGAATACGAAGCCGCGGCGTTTCGCGAGGGAAACGATGGCTTCCATGAGATTTGCAGGCTCGGTGGTGGACGGCGTGGACATAAGAGTCGGCGGATATAGCTCAGCCGCACTCCAGCGGTCAATGGTGGTGTGCGTTAGCAGCTAAGATTG
>JBIIMH010000083.1:0-7248 GCA_044338095.1 Rariglobus sp.
TCGTACGCGAAGTGGCATTGATGGAGGTCTATACCTCGTTCCAAAATGCGGCGATCTGCTACGGAGCGGGTTGCTGTCTGTTTCATTTCCAAAAACAACTGCGTGGTTTCACCCGCCCGCGTATACCCTTGTTGTGCACGCTCATGGTTGCGCCTTTTGTCTTCGAAGCCATCCGCCCTGCGCTTTTTAAAGACCACGCGGTGGCGCCTCTCTACATCAACACCGTTTTCTCCAGCTACCTAGTACTTGTTCTCGCCAGCCTGCGTGGCGCGCCGCGCTGGGTCGAATGGGACCGCCGACTCGGCAACCTGTCCTATCCGATTTACCTGTGTCACTACCATGTTGCCGTGGTGACGGCAGCCTGCCTGGGCTGGGCGGGAGCAACTGAAAACCAGCTCTTGTGGGCGTCGTTTCTTCCCATCTTGGCCGTGTCGTGGACAATCAACCGTTATATCGAACAAACCATCGGCTACGGCTATGATCAGCGCCGCCCGCTGTGGTCGAGCCGCTGGCCGCAGAGTAAATCTCTAAGCGCGTCCGAACAGGCAGCCGCCAGCCAACCGACCTCGGCCACCCCTTAATCTGAAGCAAGAGAAACACAGCAGCTGGGTTGGGCCGCGGCCCGGCCTACCTTATCAGAAAAACCCTGAAAACGCCCCGGTGCGACTGCTGCACACCACCGGGGCCGAATTATTTAGGCTTTAAAGCGCCTTGAACACCACGGCGGCGTTTTGCCCACCGAAGCCGAGGTTGTTACTCATCACGACCTTCACCTTCGCTTGGCGTGCAACGTTTGGAACGTAGTCCAAGTCGCACTCAGGATCGGGTTCATGAAGGTTGATCGTGGGCGCAATCGACTGGGTGTGGATCGTTTTCACGCTGATCACACTCTCGATGCCGCCAGCCGCTCCAAGGAGGTGGCCCGTCATCGACTTGGTCGAACTGATGGCGACGGACTTGGCGCGATCACCAAACACCCGCTTGATGGCGAGCGTCTCAAACTTGTCATTATACGGGGTGCTGGTGCCGTGGGCGTTGATGTAGTCCACCTGGTCGAGGGTGACGCCGGAGGCCTTGAGCGCCCGTGTCATGGCCATACCCAAACCCTTGCCCTCGGGATCGGGCATGGTGATGTGGTGGGCGTCGGCGGTGGCTGCGTAACCACCGACCTCGGCATAAATCCGGGCACCGCGTTTCTGCGCGTGCTCAAGCGACTCGAGGACGAGAACGCCCGCGCCTTCGCCCATGACAAAACCATCACGACCCATGGAGAAGGGGCGGCTGGAGGTGGCCGGATCGTCGTTGCGCGTGCTCATGGCGCGCATCGAGCAGAAACTGGCGTAAGCAAAGGGGGTAATGGCGGCCTCGGCACCGCCGGCGATCATCACGTCGGCATCGCCACGTTTGATCATGTGCATGGCCTCGCCGATGGCGTGAGTGCCGGTGGCGCAGGCCGAGACGATGCCGAAATTGGGGCCGCGGGCACCAATCTCGATGGCAAACATGCCCGAGCAGATGTTGCCAATCAGCGCCGGGATGGTGAAGGGCGAGACCTTGCGGGGGCCGCCGTCGAAGAGTTTTTTGAGCTGGGTCTCGTAGGTCATCATACCGCCGATGCCCGATCCGATGACGACACCGACGCGATCAGGATCCTCCTGCGCCATGTCGAGGCCGGAGTCCTTAAACGCCTGCTTGGCGGCGCAGAAACCGAAGTGGGTATAGCGGTCATTGCGACGGGCCTCCTTCGGGTCCATGAAAAGCTCCGGATTCCAGTCGCGAACCTCGGCACCGACTTGGGTGGCGAAAGCGGTAGGATCGAAAAGTGAAACCCGGTCGATACCGGGTTTACCTGCCAGCAAGCTGGCCCAAAAAGAATCCACGTCGTGGCCGAGGCCATGAATGGCACCAAGACCGGTAACAACGACACGCTGGGATGCAGGGAGAGTTTCCATGGAGGATAAATGTAACAATAAAACAGGGTGTGGAGGGCCAAATCGAGTCAGGGGTCGCCACAGGCGGGGAAGGGATTTAAGACATCGAACAGGCGGCGTGGCCCAAAAAAAAGGCGTCCTACCGGACAGTCTCGTGAGAGGCTCGGTAGAACGCCAAAAGACAGAAGTCGATTACTTGGCAGCAGCTTTGCCGGTGATGTACTCAACGACCTGGCCCACGGTGGTGAGCTTCTCAGCATCGGACTCGGGGATTTCGCCCTTGATCTCGTCCTTAAACTCTTCTTCGAAGGCCATGATCAGCTCGACAGTGTCGAGTGAATCGGCGCCGAGATCGTCCAGGAAAGAAGCCTGGGGAGTGATCTGCTCTTCATTCACGTTAAGCTGATTAACGATGATTTCTTTGACGCGTTGTTCGATGGTTTTTTGGTCGGCCATAGTATTATTTGCTGAGGGGTTGAAAAGGGTCACATCGCCATACCGCCGTCAACGGCAAAAACTTGGCCGGTAACGTAGGATGATTCTTCGGATGCGAGAAAGGCGACGGCGTTGGCAATATCGACGGCTTCACCGAAACGTTGCATGGGGATGAGCGCAGTCGCCCCCTTCTGCACCTCTTCGCTGAGCTCGGCGGTCATATCGGTCTTGATAAAACCGGGGGCGACCACGTTGGCCGTGACCCCGCGCTTGGCGAATTCCTTGGCGATGGACTTGGTAAAGCCGATCATGCCGGCCTTGGCCGCACCGTAGTTGGCTTGGCCTGCATTGCCCATGATTCCTGTGACCGAGGAAATGTTGATGATGCGCCCCCAGCGATTGCGGCACATCGGCCAACCGATCGCTTTGGTCCAATAGAAGCAGCTGTTCAGATTGGTCTGCAGCACGGCGTTCCAGTCGTCGTCGGACATGCGTGCCAACAGGCCATCGCGGGTGATGCCGGCGTTGTTCACGAGGATATCAATCTTGCCAAACTCCTTGAGCAGCTCGGCTGAGGCGAGTGCCACGGCGGCACCGTCGGAGACATCGACGGCACGCGCCACGGCCTTACCGCCGGCAGCGGTGATTGCAGCGGCGACAGCCCCGCAGGATTCGGCCGACTTGGAGACGCAGATAACGGTGACGCCACTGGCGGCGAGTTTTTCGGCAATGGCTTTTCCAATGCCACGGCCGGCGCCGGTGACGAGTGCAGTGCGGTTAGTAAAGGTCATGAAATAGTAGCGAGTAGTAGGTAGTGAGTAGGGAGTAGTAGGCAGGCGGTAGGCAGCGGAAATTGGGCAAGCGCCGTAGCGGAAACGGGTCGAGTCCGTGATGCTCGCTACCCGCTACTCACTACGCGCTACTTCCGACCTTAATAGACGTCGCGCTGGTAGCGCTTGTCCTTCTTCATCTGCTTGACGTAGTCGACCGCCTGCTCGGGCGTCATTCCGCCCTGCTGGGCAATCACGTCGTGAAGGGCAACGTCTACGTCCTTGGCCATGCGCTTGGCATCGCCGCAGACGAAGAAACAACCCCCGTTGTTAATCCAAGCCCAAAGCTCAGCGGCCTTTTCGCGCATCTTGTCCTGCACATAAACCTTCACCAGTTGGTCGCGCGACCAAGCCAGATCCAGGTGGGTCAATTTACCATCAGCGAGGTACTTCTCCCACTCTTCCTGGTAGAGGAAGTCGGTATGGCTCTTTTGGTCGCCGAAAAACACCCAATTACGCCCCGTGGCGCCGGCGGCGACGCGGTCCTGAACGAAAGCGCGGAACGGCGCGATGCCAGTCCCCGGACCGACCATGATGGCGTCCTTGGAGTGGTCCTCGGGCGGACCAAAGTGGGAGTTGGAGACAAAGATCGGGGTCGGGGTCTCGCCCACGCGCACCCGGTCGGCAAGGAAAGTGGAGCAAACGCCGTGGCGCTCACGGTGGTTGGTAGTGTAGCGAACAATCGCGACCGTAAGATGAATCTCGTGCGGGTGCAGCCGCGGCGAGGAGGCGATCGAATACAGGCGCGGCATCAACTTGCGCATGTGGTCAACTAACTCTTGGGGAGTGAGTTTGGTGTGCCCGAAATCAGCCAGAACATCGACGTATTCACGCTCATCGAGATAAGCGGTGAGTGCCTCCTTGGCCTCGGGCTTGAGCAGGGCCTCGAGCTTGGCCTTTTCGACGGCATCCGTCGTTTTGGCGTTCAGCGTGTTGAGGATTTTAACCGTCGGGCCGGAGAGGGCCAGGCGATGAGAAAGCGCTTCACGCAAGGTGATCGGGGCAGCGAGCTTGAGCATCGCAGGAGAAACGAGTTCGTCGCCGGTGGCCCCAAGCCCTTCGATGATCTCAGCGACCTCAACCGGACGGTTGGAGGGGAACACACCCAGCGAATCACCGGCTTTATAGGAGAGGCTGCTGTCGCCCAAATTAACGACAAAATGCCGGGTCTCTTTCACGGAGCCGGCTTTGTTCAGCAAGCGGTTCTCGGTGACTTTGGCCGGGAACGGATGATCTTTGGAAAAGGCGGATGTGGCTTCGGGGGCTGACATAAAAACCCAAATTGAGCGTCGGTCACACGCCCCCGCAAGCCCTTAGTTGCTTTCAACGTGACGCGGGCTTGCGTCGGCCTGCGCTTTCACGCCAACTCATTCGCTCATGAGCGAACCTGAGCCTATCCGTCTGCAAAAATACCTAGCCGAAACCGGCATCTGCTCGCGCCGTGATGCCGAGGTCCTGATCCGTGAAGGCGAAGTCTGGGTGAACGCAAAAAAAGCGATTCCTGGCCAAAAAGTTACCCCAGGAGAGGACAAGGTGACCGTCAGCGGCAAGCCCATTAAACACGTCGCCCCGCAGCCCAAGATCACCCTGGCGATGCACAAACCCCGCGGCTTGGTCTGCTCTAACGACGACCCGTTCAACCCCGACACGGTCTTCGATTTGCTGCCACGTGAGTTCTCCAAGTTCCGCTTCTTCTGCGCCGGCCGCCTAGACAAAGAAAGTGAGGGACTGCTGATCCTCACCACCGACGGAGATCTCGCCCACCGCTTGATGCACCCGAGCAACGTGGTGGTTAAACGCTACTTCGTCTCGCTCAAAAAACCCTTTCCGCAGTCGCGCATTTCCCAGCTCATCCGCGGTCTTACCCATGAAGGCGAACACCTCAAGGTCGAGTACGCCACCTTGGTCAACGCCGGCAAAAGCGAGGAATCCGAGAGCATGGACGTCGCCATGCACCACGGCAAAAAACGCGAGATCCGCGTGCTTTTCGGCAAACTCGGCTACGACGTAAAACGCCTGCGCCGCTACCAAATCGGCTCTTTCCCGCTCAAGGGAATTCCGATGCGGGCAATGAAACAGCTTTCCATCAAAGAAATTAACTCTCTGTTCAAGGACCCCGGCCACCATCCGCTCGCCGTCGCCCTTGCTCAACGCACCGCTAAAAAATCATGAAGTCCACCACCCTTCTCCTCGCCCTCTTCGGCGCCCTCAACGTCGGCCTGCACGCCGCACCTTTGACCGAGGCCACACCGGTTTACGCCAAGGCCGATGCAACCGCCACAGTCCTCGCCACACTGAAAGCCGGCACCACGCCTGTCATCACGGTAGACGGCTCCAATGTCCCCGCCGGCTGGACCACCGTCACCCTTGCCGGTCCGCATGAGGTTTATGCGGCCAACAAGGACATCTCCAAGGCGCTCGACGTGCGCCCCGGTTCGCCTTACCTGACCGAACCCAAGACCGGCTCGCCCGTCTTCGCGATCGCCGAAAAGGGCGACCAGACCGAGATCATCGATTACCGCGGCAAGTGGACCAAGTTCCGCCTCAGCAAGCCGGTGACCGGCTTCATCAAGAGCCCCGCCAAACCCGCAACTCCTTCCGCTCCCGCGGCAAAATCCCCAGCGCCAGCACCGGCAACTGCAATAACTTCGGCGCCCGTTAATGACGCCCCTGCCACCGCCTCCGCGCCCGCGCCTGCCGTGGTCAACATTGGCCGTGCGGCCCCCGTCGGTGATGGCGGGTCCAGCGTTCTGCCCCGCCTCTTCCAGGGCAAATTCGCCTCGACCTACCACCCCCTACGTCCCCGCCGTCCTTACGAGTTCCAACTCACCGATGATGCCGGCGCCCGCTACGCTTACGTGGACATCAGCAAGCTGCTCGCCACCGAACAGCTCAACAAATACGTGGACCGCACCGTCATCGTTTACGGCACTGCCCGCCCCGTCCCCGGCAGCACCGAGATGGTGGTCGTAGCCGAAAGCCTCCAGCTTCGCTAAACCTACCGAACCCGAACTTATTGCCCACGGAACACACGGACCACACGGAATTCGAAATCATGAATTCTTCTGTGTGTTTCGTGGGTTTCGTGGGCTAATCATTTTAACACCATGGAACTGATCGACGGTAACCAAATCGCGGCGGACATCGTCGCCGAACTCACCACCCAAGTGGCCGCTCTCTCCGGCCGTAAGCCCTGCATCGCGCTCGTGCGCGTCGGCGAAGACCCGGCCTCAGTCTCGTATGTGACGAAGAAGCAGAAAACCGCCGCCGCGATCGGCATCGAGAGCCGGATTATCCTGCCTCCGGCCAGCATCACCCAGGTCGAGCTCGAAAAGCTCATCGACGAGCTCAATAACGACCCGACCGTGGACGGCATTCTCGTCCAATCGCCCTTGCCCAAACACCTCGACGAGCCCGCCGCTTTCCGCCGCCTGGCCGCCCACAAGGACGTCGACGGTTTCCACACCCTGAACATCGGCAAGGTTGCCCAAGAAGACGACACGGGCTTCGTCGCCTGCACGCCGGCCGGCATCATGGAACTGCTCGCCCGCTCGGGGACCGACCTGAAGGGCAAACACGTCGTGGTTCTGGGCCGCTCGCTTATCGTCGGCAAACCCGTTGCCCTGCTCGCCCTCCAGAAAAAAGCCGGCGCCAACGGCACGGTTACCATTTGCCACTCCGGCACCAAGGACGTCGGCGCGCTCACGCGCCAAGCCGACGTGCTCATCGCCGCGATTGGCCGCGCCGAATTCGTCACCGCCGACATGGTTAAGCCCGGTGCAGTCATCATCGACGTGGGTATAAACCGTGTTCCAGATCCGAGCAAAAAGACGGGGTATCGCCTCACTGGAGACGTGCATTTCCCCACGGTTTCGCCGCTCGCCTCGAAGATCACCCCCGTGCCCGGCGGAGTGGGCCCCATGACCGTGGCCATGCTCATGAAGAACACGGTCAAGTCGCACCGACAGAACCACGCCTGAGTGGGTGCCCGCCGCGCATCCGCCCCGTAGAGTTTAAAAGCCCCCTACCCCATGCTTCGCCCCAAAGTCCTG
>JBIIMH010000453.1:0-7244 GCA_044338095.1 Rariglobus sp.
GAAAACAAAGTTTATCCGTCATTACAAGACGACCGACGCCAGCACGCACGACAGTCAGCCGATGCCGGATTTGATAAAAAAGGGACCTGTCTGCTCACGCGGACTCGGCCTATACGGGTGAAAAAATAGCCGCGGATTTGCAGTCCTAAGGTGTGCACAATTACATCCACGAGAAAAAGGAACTGCTGCCGCCGCGCTTACGGAAGATCAAAAACAGGCCAATACCCGCAAGTCCAAGACCCGTGCACGAGTCGAACACACCTTTGCGTTTATAGAAAAATCTCTCGGAGGCATTTACAACAGATGCATCGGTCAGGTTCGTAACGAATACCAAATCGGCATAATATACCTGTGCTACAACTTGTGCAGATGCGTGCAAGTGGTCACCGGTCGAGCCCGCTGCGCTGCTTGATTCATCGAGCCCCACGCTCAAACCACGTGAAACCATAATATTAAAGACGATTTACTACCGTTTTTGCGAACGCATCCCCGTTCGCAATGGTCGGGTTTTAAAAATCAAAGCGTCGAAATGAATTTAGGGCCACCCTATAGAGGCCGTTTTCTGGTCGAAGCCATGAAATCCTCTTGGTTTTGGCCTCTATTTTTATCCGGTGGCAACTTAACCAAAATCACTTATAATAACGGGACATGCTCAAAAAAAAGAAACCAGTAATTCCTTCAGGCAGGCTGTATTACGCTTGACTGGCGGGGTTCTATTTTTTAAATTTTTCCGCTAGACGTGATTTCTTAAAGTGTCCTTTGCAAAAATCCGAATGAATTCGTTGGACAAGCTTTCACCCCGAAACGCTTCCGCATCATCAAATCATATAATAAACAATATAAATGCAAAAAAAATCGATTAAAAACAGCCTTTTGATTTCAAAGTTCTTCCTAACTATCACGCTCACTAGTTTCGCCTCGGATTGGGCTAAAATTGATGACTTTCAAAATCATCCTCCGGGACCGCTTCCCACTGAGATCGGATGGAATGTCCTTTCATCAAGCGCGACTCGCGCCTCCGTCAATGACGACCGAAACAATCCAGGAAATCAGGCCATTAAAATTCAGCACATTGAAAAAAAAGAAAAGGGTGAGCATGATATTTTTTACCATAACCAGGCGGTGAATATTCAGCCCGGTAAAACCGGCTCTGTTTTTCTCCGTTTTATGATCGAAAACGGCCTCGATGAACTCGGAAACACCAATGGGAGCGAACCCGTGGAGTCGGTCTCCCTAAAATTCGTCTGCGGCGAATCCAAACTCCATGCAGGTAATCCAGTTGCGGGCATCAACATCATCGGAAAAAACGCATCGATTCTTGATTTCTTTACTAAGGGACTCGACGGTAAATTCCAAATCAAACGAAACCGATGGTACAAACTCTGGATAATCATCGACAACCGAGCCAGCGCCACCGACAGCCGTTCGGCTGTCATGATACAGGAAGAGGGCTCCAAAGAAACACCCGTCAAACTTCACGGGGCAATTTTAAAACCCGATGCCAATGTCATTCTCTCCTCCATCGGACTCATAAAATCTCACTCCTGTCCCCGCACCGATCTCTGGGTCGACGACTTTTTTGTCGATAACAATGGCGAAAATTTCACGGACCCAACCCTCGGAAAATCTCGATCCTGGCAGCAGCTCGTTGCCGAAGAAGCCGCAAAATACAAAGAATTCACCAGAACCGCCGCCACTTGGGATGTGGCCCGCCAACAAGCCCAAAAGCTTATGGAGGCCATGACTCCCAGCGAACGATTTGCCCTCGTCTGCGGTGACGGCTCAGCAGGAACTCCGGCCTTTCCACGACTTGGCATCAAGGCCGTCCAATTTTCCGATGCAAGCGCAGGAATTAATAATGGTGCGCCAGGAGGATCACGCCGCGATCGCTTTCCAAAAACGGTCGCTCATCCTGCCCTCAATCTCCTCGCGGCGACTTGGGACCCTCAAATAGCCCAGGAGTACGCCAAATCCATCGGTGAAGAATGTCGCTCCGGCGGAATTCAGGTTCTTCTTGGGCCCGGAATGAATATGTATCGAGCCTCAATCTGCGGTCGGAATTTTGAGTATGTAGGTGAAGACCCTTGGCTCGCCAGTCAGATCATTGCCGCCTATGTGAAAGGAATTCAATCCACCGGCACTGCCTCCACTTTAAAACACTTTATCGGTAACGAAATCGAGGCTCACCGTCGTGCCACCAACTCGATTATCGATGAGCGGACGCTCCACGAAATTTATCTTCCCCCATTTAAGGCCGGAATTGAAGCCGGATCTCTAACGCTCATGTCCGCCTACAATCAACTCAATGGGGAATGGGCGGGTGAAAGCCGTTATCTCAATACCACCATTCTCCGGGATGAACTCAAATTCCAAGGTATCAGCATGACCGACTGGATCGCCACTTATGACGGCCTCAAGCTGGCCTCCTCGGGGACTGATCTGGAAATGCCCGGAGGCTGGGCTCTTCTCAAGTCCCGATCAACTCTTCTCGGTTCTAAGGAGATTGATGGCATGGCCCTGCGCGTTCTTACGACTTGGATTAAGGCCGGATTTTTCGAAGAGTCCTGGACAAAACCGGGGCTTGAAAAAAATCGCCCTCTCTGGGAGCAATCGGCGCGTAAAACCAATCTCGAAGGAATCACGCTTCTTTCAAATAACGGCATTCTCCCTCTTGCCGATCGGTTTCAAGGAAAAACAATTCTGATTACCGGAAACAACGCCCAACGCAAAGAGCTCTCCGGAGGCGGATCAGGACACGTCTATGGATATAATCTCAAAACCTATCTCCAAGCCTGTCAGGAGGCCTTCCCTCAAGCCACCGTTGTGGCGGCAGATGCCCCCAGCTCCGATCAAATCAAAAGCGCCGATCTTATTCTGATTGTCGCCGGATTTTTCCAAAATGCAAAAAAGGATCAAATCGGACAGGCGGAATCTGAAGGACATGATCGCTCCTTCCTTCTTCCCGACGATAGCTTAATTAACACCTGTGTCGCCACCAATCCCCGCACCGTGGTCATCCTGACCTCCGGGGGAGGAGTTTCCATGGATTGGGCTGAAAAGGCGGCAGCCACACTCTTTGCCTCTTATGGCGGACAAACAGGCGCGAATGCCCTCTTGGAGATTCTCACCGGAGCAGCAGAACCATCCGGCCGCCTTCCCTTCACCATCGAAACCAAATTCGAAGACTCGCCCGCAAAATCGGTTTTGGAAATGAACCCCGATCCTTCGCGCTCCTGGGCTCCGGACATTTCGGGGATGGCGAAAGGAGATTTCTTTGTTGATCCGACGACCAAACAGCTTCAGGTCACCAATGTCCGTTATGATGAAGGAGTCTTTGTCGGCTATCGCTGGTACCAATCTAAAAAAATCCCCGTCCGGTTCCCCTTCGGACACGGTTTAAGTTACACAACTTTTGAATACAAGGATCTCCAGCTTGAAAAATCAGGTGATCACTCCGTGCGCTGTTCGTTCACCCTCGTCAACACCGGCAAGTTCAAAGGCGCCGAGGTAGCTCAGATCTATGTGTCGGATCCGCAATGCAGCGTGCCGCGTCCACCGCAGGAACTGAAAGGCTTCAAGAAGATCCGCCTCGCCGCCGGGGAGAAGAAGCGGGTGGAGATTGAGCTGGGGGCGGAGGCGTTTCGCTTCTGGCATCCAGAGAAGAAGGCCTGGACGATCGAGCCAGGCGAATTCGAAATTCGCGTTGGCGCGTCCTCTGGTGATACTCGAATGAAGCAGTCAATCGAGTGGTCGCCGAAGAAGTGACGCCGAGATCAGTCATTTTCCAGGCTTAGTCTTCTCATTGTTTGATTTATTATCGGAAAGAGAGTGTGACAATATAATCAATAAAAGGAAAAGGGGCCAAACAGAAGGATAGTGTCGCACCAAGTTGTGTAATTAATACCAACGTCTCTTTGAATTTAGACTTTGGGAGGGACCACCTCGGTGTGGTCTGGATCGAGGCACGGACGACACAGAGGTCGTCCTGCCCTTATCCAAACAAAGTCTAAAACCATTTAGCTTTTGGTATTATACCAATCATGTATTGCTTTGATACTTTATATTGGCGCGCCACTGTTTACTTTATCGAGCAGCCAGCCGCGGCCGATCAATTGCGCGACGCGCTGGCCGCTCTCGCGTAGCGGGGCGCGTTCCGCGAGAATGGCCCGCTCAAGGGCAGGCAGTTTGTCGAAGAGCTGATTGCAGATGTTGTCCTTGACGAGATCACATAGCCTTTCGACCGGATTTAGTTCGGGACTGTAAGGAGGAAGAGGCAGCAAGCGCATGTTGACAGCACGCGCGCATCGTCGGGCTTTAGGTGGAAAGCCGACGCTCGCCTTGCTGCCGCTCTCGGCTGGGCAAACTAAACGCCCTCCGCAGTCGGCAAAGGGGAGACAGGACGCCCCGCCCCCGTTGCCACCGCTAACAGACCCGCCCGAACAAAGCGGTTTTTTTGTGCGCGAAGGGGGAAAGGGTGAGGTAAAAAAAGGGGACACCTACTTTTTTGGGCATAAAAAAGCCCCTCAAAAACATGTGTAAGTTACTGAGGGGTAAAGTGGTGCAACCTTAGGGAGTCGAACCCCAAACCTTCTGATTCGTAGTCAGATGCTCTATCCAGTTGAGCTAAGGCTGCGCTGTGGAGTGGTCAAAAAGCCGAGTTCCGCCGCAGAGTGCAAGCGCGAATTTCAGAGATTTTTAAGTCAGCGGTTAAATCATCTCCGACTCCTCGGCTCACCCTCTCACGGCCTCATCCAACTCGATGGGAAAACGCGCTTATTCGACCACCAGACGCAGCCCAATGTGACGGGCCCGGTCGCGCTTCTGGCGCAATTCTACCGGCACCTTCGCAAGCACTCCGGGCGCATCCAGATAACTGCCGCCAAAGATCTGCGCCTGATCGGTCACCGCATCAGCCGAGACCCACTCGGCCAAGTTGCCCACCAAGTCCACGAAGCCATCCGCCCCAGCTTGCTTGCGTACCGCATCGTGACTACGCCCACCGCTGTTCTCACTGCTCCACCCCTCACGGCGGACTTCACCCAGCGCCAGCCGGAACTCCTCGATCGTGGGCAACCGCACGGTCCGCCCCAGGATCCATGACAGGCGCGTACAAAACTCCTGCGCATCCGTCCAGCTCACCGAGTCCACGGGCAACGCACGGCCGGGATTCCGACTGGGGTTGGTATTCATGACCAAAACAAAGAGCGACTGCGGCACCTCGGTGGCGAGCATCTGGTGCTCGGCTATGCCTGGCAAGGGAAGCAGGTTGTCGTAAATCGCATCCTGGAGTGCGCGTAAATTTTCCCGGCGCAACGCGATATAGGCGTATTTGATGCGCAAGGCCCCGTCCAACCGATTACTCTTGGGGTACTCGGCCAGAATTTGCTCCAACTTGGGCGCAATCAAAGTGAGCTGCTGATCCGCCGCCACGACCTGGCGCTTGGCTAGATGCGCGGTGATCTCGCGATCCAAGCCGGCGATCGACTCGGCTAAATCAAACGAGAGTGCCGCCTGGCGTTTGACCTCCAGGTTCTCAATGAGCTGCGAGGAAACAAACCGGCTGCGCGGGTAGTTTTGATTCACCTGCAACTGCAGCGTTCCGGCTTCCGCGAAACGCGCCGCAGCTTCGGTCGCCTGACCCCGCGCCATCGCCGCATCGCCGGCCTTGGCCTTAACCTCAATCTCGGTGGCGATACCCGCGGCGTTGAGCGACTCGATCTCCGCGCTAAGGCGATCGGCCTCGGCCAAGTCGGCGTAACGGGTTCTTCCATACTCACGGTTGATGCGCGCCTGGGCATCGCGCGCCGCCGTGTAGGCCGTGAGCGCATCGGCCCAGCGTTGCTCGCTGACCGCTAGGCGAGCCGCCGCCAAGGACGTGTCCTTCTCTTTGCGCAACGGGGCGGCATCGACCGCGGCCACCGCCTGAGTTAACGCAGTCTCGCGCACGTAGTTTTTAAAACGGGAATTGGCGGAACTGCGGTTAATCTCCTGCTGCAAACGCAGCGCCTCACGGAGCATTTCCCCGGCTGCGTCCACTTTGCCCTCCCCCAAAAGCTCCTCGCCGTCGCTTTGCAGGCGGTCGACCAGCGTCACTTTTCCCCTTGCCCGCACTCCATCTAACTCGCTCTCCAGCCGCGACAACCGGCTGGATTGATCCAAACCCGCCTTCGTAAAGGTTCGAAGCAACTCCTTCTGTTTTGCGACCGCTTGGGTCAACGCGGCACTCGCATCCTCGGTACTCAGTTTGGCGTCGGCAGCCTGAAGATACTTACGCTCCAATTCCCCGATCTCATCCGACAGCCGCACCATCGCCGGGTCATCCGGTGCGCTGCTCACACTGACCGATGGGTCGACTCGTTTGGGCCCGACGGTGGACAGAAAGTAAAACAGCCCGCCCAAAGCGGTGAGGCCGACTCCTACTAGCAGCCAAAGCCGCGCCGTCTGCCAGATTTTCTTGCTGCGATGTTTTAAACGGTGAGCCGTCATAAGAGTAAAATCGGAAAAACGTTTAGCAAAGGAGCCGAGGCGCGAATTGCAACGTGTTCCCCTGCCCCACGCCGATAAACTCGACAGCCTCACTGCGAGGCGTTTTCACCAAGTGCGTGCTGGAAAATCTCGTCATCCTCGCCCCCGGCTTGCTGGGTGGATCGGTCGCCCGTGCAGCCCATGCCCGTGGGCTGGCTCAACGTATTACCGTCTGGGCCCGCCGGCCGGACTCACGCCTAAAACTGCGCGAACAAAACTGGGTTAACCACGTTGCCGAGTCCGCCGCGGACGCCGTGCGCGACGCCAGCCTGGTGGTGCTCGCCGCCCCGGTGGACAAAATCATCGAGCTGGCCCGGCACATCGCGCCCCACCTGCCCCCCGGTGCGATCGTTACCGATGTGGGCAGCGTCAAAGGCGAACTGTGTCGGGCCTGTCAGTCCGCGCTAGCCCCCCGCGCCCATTTTATTGGTGCCCACCCGATGGCCGGCAGCGAAAAAACCGGCTGGGAAAACGCCACCCCAACCCTGTTTGAAAAACGCGTCTGCTTTGTGACGCCCCTGGACGGCGCCGATGAAACGGCCACCGCCACGGTTGCCCGCTTCTGGAGCGATTTGGGCAGTGAGGTGACCACGCTCTCGCCCGACCAACACGACGAGATCACCGCCCACGTCAGTCATCTGCCGCAAGTGGTGGCCACGAGTTTGGCCACCTTCCTCGCAGCGAAAAACCCGCAGTGGCGCAACCTGTCGGGCAACGGC
>JBIIMH010000084.1:0-7138 GCA_044338095.1 Rariglobus sp.
CAGCGACCAGTTGGCGTCTTTAAAGCCAATGCGCGGGTCGTCGGTGAGGACCATGCTGTGCAGCAGGGGGAAGGCGCAGTCGTCGAGTTCCATGGCGACGCCCTCAAGCGCCTTCATGGCCTTTTCAAAAGGCACCTCGATGAGTTGCAGGATGACCGGTTGGTCAGGGCCGAACATCGCGCCTGAGGCGATGCGGAACAATAGCGAGTAGGAGATCTGACCGGCTGCTCCGGTCACGGCGACGCGAATGGGTTGTTTGCTCATGCAGGGAAAAACCTAGGGCGGAAACAGGGCGGGTGACACGCACCAAATTGTATTTTTTGCTACGCAGTTTTTATCCGCAAAATTTGACTGCTCCACGGTTTGCTTGGGCTTCGTCTCGGAAGCTTTACTGTGTTGGCAGCCCTTTTCTCGCGTGTGTTTTAACGCCGCGGCAATCCCTCAAAGCATAGTAAACTCAGCTCGACACGCTGCTGGGGCGAAGCCTCAATTCTGCGCTCATGACCAATGAGATTCCGGCTCCTCGCTTGAGCAAAAAAATCTACGAAGAGCGGGTCCCGGCTTTACGGGAGAAACTCGTTCAGTTGCAGGTTCGCCTGAAGGCGGCGCCAACCAAGGTTCTGCTCATATTTGCCGGTGAAGAAGGCGGCGGTCGCGGCGAAGTGATCAACACCCTGAGCGCCTGGCTCGACCCGCGCGGGGTGGAGACCGTGGCCTTCCGTGAGCCCTCCGACGAGGAGCGCGAGCGCCCCGTGATGTGGCGGTTTTGGCGCTGCCTGCCGTCATATGGCCGCTTGGGTGTTTTTGCCGGCTCATGGTACACCGAGCTTTTGCGCGCCCAAGCTGGCGACGCACCCAAGATTGGGCATGTCGAGCGCCACCTCGGCCACATTCGGGCGTTTGAGAAACTCCTCTCCGACAATGGTACGCTCATCATTAAAATCTGGCTTCACCTGTCCGAGTCCGATCAGCGCCGCCGCCTCGACGAACTTGCATCCAATCCCGATACGGCTTGGCGTGTGACCGATGAGGCCCGGCGGCATCATCGCAATCATGCCCGCCTCGCTCAGTCCGCTGAGCGTTTGCGCGAGGAAACCCATTGCCCCGGAGCCCCGTGGGTGGTCATTGATGCGGCGGATTCCCGCAAGCGGAACCTCGAGGTTGCCACCCTTTTGGTGAGTCAATTGGAGGCGCATTTACAGCGCTTTGATGCTCCACGAGTCCGGGTCCCGGCCCCCAGTGTGCCTGTTTCGCTGCGGCCTGACGGACTGGCGCGTTTGCTCTCCCTGCCGCTGGACCAGAAGTTGTCATCGGAAGACTACGAAGCGAAGCGCGAGAAGTGGCTGGGCCGCCTCAACCGCGCCACTCGCGCCGCCCAGAAGGCGAAGCGCTCCATCGTTTTTGTGTTCGAGGGCTGGGATGCCGCGGGCAAAGGCGGGGCGATCCGGCGTCTCACCAGCGCGATCGACGCCCAGGATTATCGGGTGATTCCCGTGGCCAAGCCCACGGACGAGGAAAACTCCCATCACTACCTGTGGCGTTTCTGGCGCCACCTGCCGCGCGCCGGTCTCACCTCGATCTACGACCGCTCCTGGTATGGGCGGGTGCTCGTCGAGCGCCTTGAGGGCTTTTGCACCGAGGCCGAATGGCGCCGGGCCTACGACGAGATCAACGACTTTGAGGGCCAATTGACCGAGCACGGCACCATTGTGATCAAGTTCTGGATGCACGTGAGCCAGGACGAGCAGTTGCGGCGCTTTCGTGAGCGCGAGCAGACGGCTTACAAGCAGCATAAAATTAACGACGAGGACTGGCGGAACCGCAATAAGTGGGCCGCCTACGAGATCGCCGTCGGCGATATGCTGGCGCTTACCGCAACCACCGATGCGCCTTGGCACCTCATTCCTGCGAACGATAAGCGCCACGCCCGGCTCCAGATTCTGCGCACGTCGGTAAAGGCCATCGAAGCCGCCCTCGGTCTTTAAGGCCGGAGGCGGGTGCGCCCGTTCGTCGTTGGTGCGCAGAAAGGAGTTTTCAAGCGCCCCGCACTCGGGTCCAGTAACGCCCATGTTGTCCAAACCCATTCCCGGTTCGACCGGAGAGGTGCTCACCTGCCTGCCTTCGCCCTATCAGCCACACCCGGCTACCGGCCTGCTCTACCTGCCCCGATTCCTGGCCAAGTGCGCTTACGTCAAAGCCCACGGCGCACTTCCGGCCAGCTACGCCAAGAACTACAAGCGCGGCCTCGACCGCTTCCTGTGCATGCATCTGGGCGTTGAGCCGGCTGCCGTTGAGAAAATCGTCCATACGGCGACAACTGCCGCGGAGATTGAGGCCGGTCTCCTTGCGCTCTTCCCCGCCGACGTGCGAGCCATAAAATGGAACCGTGAACTCGTGCAAAAGGGGCTGACGCCGGCCGGGCGTGAGTTCTTAAAAGAGGCCCTCACCGCCATGGGCTGCGCCGACCGCGCCGAGCAGATCATCAGCGTCCCGGACCTGATCGATTTCGACGAAGGCCGCATCGAGTAGGGCTCATTCGCAACCACCGGTTGCGTCCCGGCAAACCTTCCGCGTAGTTTCCCTTCATCATGATCAAAGGACAGAAAGTCGTCTGCATCAACGATAGCTTCGTCGCGGTGGTCCGCGCCATCTACAAGCAGCTCCCGGTAAAGGGTTCGACCTACACCATTCGGGAGGTGTTTCTCGGCCGTGAAAAGGTCGTCAAGGGCGGCGATAGCGCCACCGTGGGCTTGCTGCTGACCGAGCTGGTCAACCCCACGGATCCGTTTCACGCGGGCCAGCAAGAACTGGGTTTTTCCTCCGAGCGTTTTGCCCCGTTGGAGCAAGTTCCCGAGGAGCAGGCCGAGGAGTTGGAGGCGGTCGGTGCAGGCAATGACAAGGGTAAGGGCGGGTACTGGATGGATTGAGCGTTCTCGCTGCAACGACTGCCGCGGACGGTTCGAAGTAGCGCAGGCTTCCAGCCTGCCGCCGGAGGGTGCCCCGCGCTTCCTTCCAGCCTGCGTTTTCGCTCTGAAGCAGACTGGAAGTCTGCGCTACTTTTCGGAGGTAATGCGGCCGATTGGGACTTCAATAACGATAGCCGCAGGCACAAAAAAGCCGCCCGAAAACCGGGCGGCTTTTTCCTTAAAAAGGCAGCGAGACGGGCTCGTTACTTCTTCTTGGCGACGACGGCCTTCTTGGCAGCGACGACGGGCTTCTTGGCAGCGACAGCCTTCTTGGCTACGACGGCCTTCTTGGCGACGACAGCCTTCTTGGCGACGACAGCCTTCTTGGCAGCGACGGGCTTCTTGGCAGCGACTACTTTCTTAACGGTCTTGGTGGCTTTGGCCATGGGATGTTCCTGTATGGATTTTAGGTTCTGGTAGGACGCCCGAAAGTGGGTTCGGGCGTTTGGCGCATTATGCGCCGCGCGTGGCGAGCATCAGTGAGTCTTTTATAAATGCAAGTGCCCAGTGAGTGAAATGGAGCGTTTTTACGTGAAAATCGAGGTCTGTTTAAGGGTGAATCCGTTTTTTGGTTACGGCTTTTGTGCTGCCTGTCGACGGCCTTCAGTGAAGCAGGAAAACAGGGGTGGGCTTGCCTTGATGTCCGTTTAATTTGGGTCGGAATAAAGCAGGTTTTCTCCTCCTGAAACGGGCCGGATTAGGGCTTCGCTGCCTGCCGGCGATCAGCGGTATTCGAGCCAGCCCGTTTCCGCGTATTGTTCGACCAGCCCGTCCATTTCTCCCTCGGCAAATTCAGGCCAGGGGCTGGTTAGCGCTTCGGCCCCGAGAGTTTCTCCGAGGCGTGTCGTGAAGGCCCCGGTGAAGGCCTCCCAGTCCACTTCGCCCAGTGCCGACTTGGCGATGCTGCCCTGAAACAAGAGCCCGTGCTTGGTTCGTTTCTGCGCCGCCCCTGCGACTTTGGCGCCCGTCTCGGCGTGGAGAACGTCGTAGAGTTCAGGGCGGACGAAGCAGACGGTGGGGGCGCTGGTGGGTTCACCAGAGCAGGCCGAGTCACAGCGTTCCTTGAGCACCACGGGCTGACCTTGGGCCTGGAGCGCGGTCACTAAATCGGCGTGGACTTGGCGGTAGCTCTCGGTGGCGCGGGCATCGTAGAGCGGTTGTCCACGCGGGATGACCAAGGCGAAGGTCCAGTCGTCGCGGTGATCCACGATGCCACCACCGGTGGGGCGACGGGTGATGTCCAAGTGCTCGTCGGGGGCGAGGGCCTTGAGGTGCTCGCGCACATAGGCGATTTTTTGGCCGAAGCCAAAGGTGACGGCAGGCATGCGCCAGCTGTAATGGCGAAATCGGGCGTATTCCGGGGCGGGGTAGCGGTTCAGCAGTAGGAAATCCGTCGCCATGTTTTCAGCGGCGCCGGCGGTCCGTTCAGGAAGGATGTGGAGCTGCATGGTTTTCGGGTGAATCGGGCGCGGCCTCGTTCTCTTACTCCTGCTCCTGCTCTTACTCCTGCTCCTAAGCGTTCTAGGATCTGGCGGATGGAGCCGAGGTTGGCTGGAGCTCGGCGTTGGGATGAGGAGTCGAGAACAAGGAGGAGTAGGAGAAAGAGAACGATGGCGGAGTGGGGCGGCGGTTAAGCGCTGAAATACCAGGCGCGGCAGGAGGGCGGGATGATGAATTGGTCGAGTTGCGCGGCAAAGGTCTCGATCGGGGTTTTGACCACGCCGGCCAGGGGTTTGAGGTCGAGACCGAGGCGCGCCGGGCGTTTTGAGGCAGCCCGCGGGTCATCTGCGCGGGAGATCGCGAGGAGCGGCGCGGAGGTTTCACTTAACTTGAAATGCGCGCGGATGCGGCGGGCGAGTTCGTGGCGGGAAAGCAGGTCGGCACCGGCCCAGTGAAACACCCCGCGCACGTCGTTGCGTTCGAGGATTTCGACCATCAGTTCGGCGAGGTTGCCCGCCGTGCAGGGCTGGCGGAATTCGTCGGTGTACACGTGCGGGGTCTGGCCCGCAGCCCAGGCGGCAAACAGGCGCTCGTGCAGGCTGCGTTGCGCAGTGAGGCTGTTACCGCTGAGCAACGGGACGCGCAGCGTGACTGACATGAGGGGCGCGGCGGCCAGCACCAGGCGTTCGCTTTCCGCCTTCTGGCGGGCGTAAAGGTTGAGCGGTTTAACCGTGCTTTTAACCGTGTAGGCCTCGGCGCTGGTGCCATCGAAAACCTGCTCGGATGAAAGGTGGATGAGCTTGGCGCTGAGGTGGTGGGCGAGCCGGGCCAGGTGCTCGGGAAGGGCGACGTTGAGGGCTTGGGCGCGGGCTGGATCGGCATCGCATTGGGCGGGCTCGGAAATGGCCGCGCAGTTGACGATGGCTTCGGGGAAGGTCTCCAGGACGACCGCAGTGAGCGCAGCCTCATCGGTAAGGTCGAGGGAGCGTTTCTCGGCCAATCCGGGAACGGTTCCGGCGAAGGCGCCGACCAAACCGATGACGTGGTGGCCGCGACGGGTGGCGGCTTGGGCGAAGGCGTTGCCTACAAGTCCGGAGGCGCCGGTGAGCAAGATTTTCATGTGCGGGGGACGGGGGAGACTTGGGGCTTTTCTAGCTTTGGGCGCTGCAGTTTTGCGCCGACGCGAGGGCGGTCGGACGAGGCGGCGGCGCGCGTTTTTAAACAGAGTCGAAAGGCTCGGTTAACTCGAAGGTTCAAGGGGCGAGTCGTTCGATAATCCAGTCCCCGCCGACCGCGTCACGGCGGTAGCGCAGGCGGTCATGCAGGCGACTGCGGCGGCCCTGCCAGAACTCGATGCTTTTCGGCGTCAGGCGATAGCCGCCCCAGGAAGGAGGCAGCGGGATCTCGGCGCCGGCGTGGTTTTTCTCCAAGGTTTTTAGCGAGTCTTCCAGAATTGAGCGGCCGGTGATGATGGAGCTCTGCTGCGATACCCACGCCCCGAGTTGGCTGGCACGCGGGCGACTGTGGAAATACGCCGCACTTTCCTCGCGGCTGACCTGGTTGAGCTCGCCCTCGACGATGACCTGCCGCTCCAACGCGAGCCACGGGAACAGCAGTGTGGCGCGGGGGTTCTCGGTCAGCTCGCGGCCTTTGCGACTTTCGTAGTTGGTGAAAAAAACGAAGCCGCGCCCATCGAGTCCCTTGAGCAATACGGTGCGAGCCGAGGGTCGGCCATCGCGCGTCGTGGTGGCGAGCGTCATGGCATTCGGCTCGATTACCTGGGCAGCCTCGGCTTGTTGAAACCACTGCTCGAATTGGCGGATGGGGTCACGGGCGAGGTCTTTTTCCAACAAGCCCGACAAGTTGTAATCTTTGCGGAGATCGGCGAGAGACATGGTTTAGGGGGTGAAGATGCGCGGCGAGGTGGCCCTGTCAAAATCAACGTGTAAGTGAGCGAATCTCCTGTGCCCAACGCGGAAAGTCTGAGGTTAACGGGGTGCGTTCACCGAGGTGGAATTCGCGCTCATCCCAAGCCGGGCTCAGGGTGCAACCGAGCAAGGCCCAATGGCCGCCGCGCTTCAGGCCGCCATCGATGAGGGCTGGTCGGTGATCCGTACCGGGCTGGTCATGGCCACGAGCTTTCTGCCGTTCGGTACGTTTTATGTGGATGCTAAATGGCTCCGGGTCTCCCGTCACGGTGCGGTCTTGAGGGCATCCAGGACGATGCCCGGGGTGAGTAACTCGGGGAGCACGATGGGCGTGGGTCTGTCGGGGAGGTAAACGAGGTTAAAGGGCACCGCGCTGCGGTTCCACTTGGCCAATTCAGCGGTGATACGCGGATCGGAGTCGGTCCAGTCGGCGCGCAGGGTAACTACGTTGAGGTCGCGAAAGGTTTTGAGCACCTCGGCCGAGCCGAACACGACTTTTTTGTTGGTCTGGCAGGTAAAGCACCAGCGCGCCGTGAAATCCACGTACACCGGCTTGCCGTTCGCCACCGCTGCTGCCACCGCCTCGGGGCTCCAGGTTTGCCAGACGATCGAGGTCGGCGCAGGCGGGCGCGGCCAGCCTATCCCGAGCCCGAGTCCAAGCAGGAGCAGTCCACCGATCACCCCAAGGCGGGCGCGCGCGGGCGTGGCGCTGAAGGTGGCGTAGCGTCCGTACAGCCACGTAGCCAACGCGATCACGGTGAGACCGAGTAACACCGCGAGCAGCGCCGTGTCGTCGGCTTTGAG
>JBIIMH010000257.1:0-3974 GCA_044338095.1 Rariglobus sp.
CGAGGGCGGCGCGGTTGGCCTCGATGTGTTTCCACACGCCTTGCCCGACGGTACCGAGGCCGCAGATGCCGATGTTAATGGAGGGGACGCTCATGAGAATTGGACATCTAAGGAGTGCTTTGGCGTGCTCGTCAATTGAAGCGTTGCGCGACTTTTACCGCGCTTAATCGAGCCGTTGATTCACGCGGATTTCAGCCGCAGCCGTTCAGCGCGGTGGGAGCTGGCGAACAGCGACGGCTAGGACGCCGGCGGCAATCAAGTTAACCACGCAAACGACGATGCGGACCTGCAAGGGTAAGCGGGCTAGGCACAGTACCAGACCTCCGATGATTAACAGGCCGATGGCGGCGACGACGAGGACGGGGCGTTTTTCGGAAAAGGATGTCATGGGTGCTTAATTGACGATTGGAAGTGCGAGCCGCAGGGTGGTGCCAGTCGGCCCGGATTCGAGCAAGGTAATGTCTCCGTAGTGTGAAAGCATAATCCGTTTTGCAATGGCCAAGCCCAGTCCCGTGCCGTCTGAGCGGCCGGACAGAAACGAGTCAAAAATGTGCGCGCGCAACTCCTCTGGGATGCCGCGTCCGGTGTCGGTGATGTCGATGAGCGCAAACTCGGTTTCACTGCGGGTTTCAGTCGAGCAGCGAATGGTGATTTTGCCGCCGTCGTTCATCGCTTGGGTGGAATTGATGAGCAGGTTGAGCAGCACCTGCTGGATTTGGCCTTTGTGCACCTCGACGACCAAGGGACGTGGCGGGGGCTCGAAACGGAGCTGGATCTTGCTCTGTGCGAGTTTGAGGCGGATGAGCACGATGGTGTCGCCGACCATATCGGTCAGCGCCCAGCGCGAGTGAAGGCTGGAGGGGGCCTTGGCGAAATTGAGCACCCGCGAAACAATGGCTTCGAGTTGGTCTAGTTTTTCGCTGATGACGCGAACGTCGGTGCGGCGGGGGTCGTCGGACGGGAAATCCAGGTCGAGATAACCGAACAGGAGTTTGATAACCGTGAGGGGGTTGCGGATCTCGTGGGCGATCTCGGCGGCGAGCAGGCCGAGGGTGGTGAGCTGCTCATTTTTGCGCAGCGACTCTTCGCTCTGAAAAACGCGTGAGTAGAGGCGAGAGTTTTGCAGGGCCACGGCACCTAGGGAAGCAAGGGCGGCGAGAAGGCGCTTTTCGTCGTTGTTAAACCGATGGATGTGGTCGGTGAAGACGGCGAGAACGCCGATGACCTCGTTTTCGTAGACAACGGGTGCGGCGAGCAGCGAGCGCAGCGTGGGATCAGCAGGCAGATCGGCCACATCACGGAACTCGGGGGATTGGATGTTGAGGAATTCGATCTGACGGCGGGTGTGCAGCGCGGCGGAAAGCAGGCAAGAGGAGACGGGCCACTCGGGGGCGGGCTGAGGAAGAGCAACGTCGGTGGTTAAAGAGATCAGGCTGAGGGTGTCACGGGGGACATTGTGGAGGTAAAAGGCGCAGGCGCGGGTGTTGGTGATGACGCGGGCGTCACGCGTGATCGTGTCGAAAAGCTCCTGTTGCTCCAATTTGCCCACCAATGATTGGCCGATGGTGATCAGGGATTCGAGCTGGCGGGCCTTGCCCTTGAGGTGGCGCAATTGCCATAGCCGCTGCATGACCGCCGTGGCTTCTTCGCTGATGCGAATGAGCAGCGCGAGATCGACTTCGTCGAAGCCGCCCAGACGGTCGCTGTCCACGTTGATTACGCCGAGAATTTGCCCGCCGCTTTCGACCATGGGGGCGGCCATTTCGCTGCGCACCTCCTTGCGAATCGGTACGTAGCGCGGGTCGGCAGCCACGTTGGCCACGAGTTGGGGCCGGCCATGGAAAGCGACCCAGCCGGTGATGCCTTGACCGAGGCGAAGGGTGACCTCGTCGGCGTCGGTAAAAAGCCCGTGGTGGACGTCGATTTCTAGTTTCCCAGTGTCGGGGTTGAGCAGGGAAATCGAGCCGGAGAAGGCGTGCAGGGTCTCGATGGCGACCGTGAGAATAGCCGTGAGCGCCTCACGCGGATCATCGATTCGGCCGGTTAGGCTGCTAATGCGATACAGGGCGCGATCAGCGCGCGGATCAGTGTCGGCGTCCATGGTTGGAGCGTGAGTATCCCGGCGCAACGGCGACGGGCAAACTCAGAACGTAATGACCGACGGGGGCTGGCCGGCGTCGGTCGGTTCGACGGGCTCGGCTGGGGCGATGATCAGGGCGAGGGCATCGCGCAGGGCGTGCAGGCGCGCGGTGTCGGAGGGCGCGTCGGCTTCGGCCGGGGTGTTGTCGATGTAGAAGGTGTCGATGGCGATGCCGCGCTCCGTCCCTATGCGGGCGAAAGTGATGTCGTAGCCGTGATCGCTGATGGTTTTGGCCAGGCGGAAAAGCAGCCCGATCTGGTCGCGGGCTTGGACTTCGACGATGGTGCGCTGCATCGAAAGCTCGTGGTAAACCTCCACTGTGGGAGGGAACGTGCCATGATGCAGATCCCCTCTAGTGACTGGTGTGTAGCGGGGGACGGGCAGCTTGCGGGCCTGCGCAACGATGTCGGGATAAAGGTCCTTGTTACTGATTAAAGCCTCTTCGACGGTGCGCGCAAAAATCTCCTGCGCCTTGGCGTTTTGCACGATGCCGCGGTTGGGTTCGACCACGTAAAACGTATCGATGGCGATATGGTCGGCGCGCGAAATCACCTTGGCCCCGAGAATCGAGAGTCCGGCCACGCTGAAGGCGCCGGCCAATTTGTAGAACAGCCCGGCGCGGTCCCAGGTAACGATATTGACCACGGTGAGGGAACGGTTGAGGTCGTCCTTCCACTCGATGACGGGACGCAGACTGGCCATCGAGTTGGCCTCGTTGATGGATTTCAACAGGCGGTTAACCATACGCAGGTGCAGGGTGATCTCGGCCTCGTCGGTGTGGATGAAATACCGCTCGGGCAGCAGGTTAAAGTGCGCGGCGATCTCGTCCTGGCTGAGGTCGCCGCGCTTTTGCGAAACCAGTTTTTGGAAGGTCATTTGCAGGCGTTCCGAGTTACGCGTGACCAGCGTGGGGCCGTGGATGAGGTGATCGAGGGTGGCCGCATACAGGCTGGTGTGGAGGGAGTCTTTGTAGCCGTTCCAGAGTCCCTCCGCAGTGCCGCGGGCGTCGCAAAACGTGTGAACGTAGAGGTGGCGGAGCTTGTCGGTATCGGGAACCAGTTCGGCAAATGCAGCGGCGGTATTGGGGTCATCTACATCTCGCTTCTGCCAAAAGCGTGCCATGATGAGATGATTTTTAATGACGAAGGTGACTAATTCGCTGCTTTCAGGGCTCACGCCTAGGCGTTTCAGGATTGGCAGGGAAATCACCACGCCGCTTTCTGCGTGCCCTTGGATACCCTGGGCCTTGCCGATGTCGTGCAGCAGCAAGATTAGGTAAAGCAGTGTGGGCTCGGCCGTTTCGTGCAAAGCGGCGCGGTATTTGAGCGTGATCGGCTCGGCTTCGGTGAAAATGTGGTCCAGCTCGCGAATGGCGTTAAGCGTGTGAATGTCCGCCGTGTAGCGGTGATAATATTCATGCTGCACCAAACAGGTCAGCCCGTCGAATTCGGGGATGAAGCGCCCCAACACCCCGAGCTCGTGCATGAGCGCCAGAGTCGGATAAACGTTACCTGACTCGGCGAGGATCGCCTTGAAACTGGTGTTCGCATCGGCCGACTCCGAGACCTTGCGCGTGATCAGCGGGAGCGATTCGCGTATCAGGGCCTGCAAAGGCGGGTCCATTTGGGCGTCGAGACTTTGGCAGTGGCGGAAAACGCGGATCATGCGTGCGCGGTCGTCGCGAAACACGTTGGGGGTTTGCGCACTCAGTTCTTGGTTACGCAGGACGAAGCCGTCGAGGTGCTTGACGCGTTCATAGCGGCGCGAGCGCACCAAGTCGCGGAAGGATTGGAACCGGCTGGGTTTTTCTACGGTGAGGGCGAGGCGGCTCTCC
>JBIIMH010000001.1:0-18742 GCA_044338095.1 Rariglobus sp.
CGCGAAATGCGGTAAATGGTCTGCGCGGCGCGGTAATAATCGCGCATGAACTGCTCGACCCGTCCGAGCATGTTGCTGTTGGCATAACCCAGCCCGAGGGCGATGCGGGGTTGGGCCTCTAGGTCGAGCACGTCGGTGGGGCGTTTTTTCTGCAAGTGCAGCTCATTGCGGACACGGTGCAAAAACTCATAGGCGCGGCGGAAATCCCGCAGCTCATTTTGCCGCAAATACTGCTGATCAGCCAACTCCTTGAGTTCGCTGATGCCCAGTTTCACCCGGGCCATCCAGATGACGTTCTGGTAATCGCGCATGCCGCCGACGCCGTTTTTGATGTCGGGTTCTTGAAGAAAAACCGAGTCGCCATGTTTGGCGCGTCGGTTGCGCTGGTCTTGCAAGCGGGAGTCGATGTAGCCCTTGGGGTCCTCGATCGTGTAATAGGCCCGGTAACTTTGCACAAAACCCTCAAACAGCGTGGAAGAACCCGCCACCAGCCGGGCTTCGAGCAGCGCGGTTTTGTTTTGGACGTCCTTGCGCGCCTCGATGAAAACCTCGTCGATCGTGCGGGTTGAGTGTCCCACCTTGAGGCCGCAATCCCACAGGATATACAAAATCTCGTTGGTGAGGTGCGCCTGCAGCGGCTTGATGACCGCCTCCTTCACCTTGGATGGAAACAGAAACATGATGTCGATGTCGCTGTGCGGGCTCAGTTCGCTGCGGCCGTAGCCGCCGAGGGCGAGAAGGGAAACGGGGGCGGGCAATTTGCCGTTAAGTCGTTCGTAGGAGGCGATGGCGTAGTCGAATAAATGCGACAGCATCACGTCGATCATGGCACTGCGAGTGCCGGCGACAGGCAGGCCGGATTCGCCGGCGTCGTGCCGCATCCGGATCATGGCGCTTTCGAGTCGCAAGAAGGTCTTGCAGGCAGAAAGCCGTGTGGGCGTAGGGACTTCGCCGACGAAGTTAAGGCGCTCACGCGCGTGTTTATGTATACGTCCCATCTCGGTTTATTGCGCTGATCCTCAGTGGTGAGCGGGGTGCTTGGCAAGCCGCGCGTGGCTCGAAGCCCCTATGTTTCTGCGGTAAAACCCGAGCCGCGTGACACAGCGGACTGCGCCGAAGTCCTGAAAAAAAGGAGTGGCGTCGGCGCGGGCGGCCTTGTGGAGTTGGCCCTCACATGAACCCTGTTTTTAAGCTGTTACTCGAAGGCGGACACCTTTCCACGGCCCAGATGGCGCAAGTCGTCGGGCTGTCCGAAGGCGAAGTTCAACAGCACCTGGAGCAGCTGAAAAAAGATAAAATCTTCCTCGGCTGGCGTCCGGTGCTCGACCTTTCCCGTGAAGGCGCCGGTGTCGCCGTTCGCGCGGTCATAGAGGTCAAGGTGACCCCTGAGCGTGGCGGTGGTTTTAACCGTCTTGCCGAGCGCCTGGCGCGCTTTGACGAGGTAGAATCCTGCTACTTGATGTCGGGCGGTTATGACCTGCTGGTCATCGTGGATGGCTCCAGCCTGCAGAAGGTCGCCGGGTTTGTGTCGGAAAAACTATCCACGCTCGAAGGGGTGCTCTCCACCAGCACCCATTTTATGCTCCGCTCTTACAAAGAAGGCGGCTTTTTGATTGAGCAAAACGAGAGCTCGTCGACCCGGCTCAACGTCGCCCCTTAAGTTTTAAGTTATCCCATGAGTTCTGACTCCAAACGCTGGGTGGCGAGCCATGTGGCGGCGCTGCCCAAAAGCGGCATTCGCGATTTCTTCGAGCTGGTGGCCAAGATGAAGGGCCAGGACGTGATCTCCCTCGGTGTGGGCGAGCCCGATTTTGTTACCCCGTGGCATGTGCGCGAGGCCGCCATTTACGCCCTCGAAAAGGGCAAGACCTACTACACGTCCAACCTGGGCATGATCGAGTTGCGTCGCGCCATTGCCGGCTACGTCACCGAGCACTTTTCGGTCAACTACCGCCCTGAGGACGAGATTCTCGTCACGGTCGGTGTTTCCGAGGCGATCGACCTCGCCCTGCGCGCCTTGTGCAACCCGGGCGACAAGGTGATGTATCACCAGCCTTGCTACGTTTCCTACCATCCCAGCGTGGCGCTGGTGCATGCCGAGGGCATCGCGGTGCCGACCTACGCCAAGGACGGTTTCGCGCTCACCGCCGAGGCCTTGCGCGCGGCGTGGGTTCCGGGCTGCAAAATCCTCATGCTCAACCTGCCGTGCAATCCCACCGGCGGCACGTGCAGCCTGGAGCAGTTGACCAAGATCGCCGATTTCTGCCGCGAAAAAGACCTGCTGGTTTTGAGCGACGAGATTTACTCGGAACTGACCTTTGACGGTGTGCACACGAGCATAGCGAGCCTTCCCGGAATGGCCGAGCGCACGATCTTCCTGCACGGCTTCTCCAAGGCCTTTGCAATGACCGGCTGGCGCATCGGCTACGCTTGCGGTCCGGCCCCTCTGATCGACGCGATGATGAAGGTGCACCAATACACCATGCTGTGCGCCTCGATCATTGCGCAGGAGGCGGCCCTCGAGGCGCTCCTGCGCGGCTGGGACAGCGTCTGCAAGATGCGCGACCAGTACCACCGTCGCCGCGATCTGGTGGTGCGCCGCTTCAACGAAATCGGGCTGACCTGCCATTCGCCGCGCGGGTCGTTCTACGCCTTCCCGTCCGTCTCCCAGCTGGGAATCACCGAAAAAGACTTCGCGGTGGGCTTGCTGCAGCAGGAGAAGGTCGCCGTGGTCCCCGGTAATGCCTTTGGCGTTAACGGAATCGGCCACGTTCGCGCGTGTTTTGCGACCAGCTACGAGCAGCTCATCATCGCCTGCGACCGCATGGATCGGTTTGTGCAGGGTGTCAAAAAATAGCCTCCCCCCCACCCGCCCGCACCAGCTCAAGTTGTTTTGGCCAAAAGCCCGTACTGGCTCATGCCGGGCGGGCTTTTTCTGGGGCCGGGTTGCGGGCCGCAGCCCAACCCCGGCGTTGCTTCAATCCGCGTAATCGGCTCCGTTGGGAGCCGGCCCAACATTTTACATGAATAAATTTTTCGTTTCATTGCTGTGGGTGGTGTGCGTTTTAGCGTCTGCCGGGCGCGCGCAGGAGTTCAACGGCACGCTGCAGTGGTCGGCGCGTATCGAGTTCCTCGATCCACAAATGGCCATGGTTCAGGCGGCGATGAAAAACCCCGAGATGCTCTCCCTGTTGCTGCAAAATCCGCAGCTGCGCGGGATGCTTGAAAGCAAGCTGGGCCCCTTGAACGCCAACGGCGGTGCAACGAGTCTGTTTCCCACCGGCGGCACCCTATTCATCAAGGGCCAGCGGGCCTTATTAAAAACCGAGGGCGGGCTTGTTTCACGTGAAGTGTTATCCTTGGGCGACCAACGCGCGGCTTATTCGCTCAATCGCCCGGCGCGGACCTATCAAAAAATAGCCGATTCGACTATGTCGGGAGTGGGTGCCGCCGTTAAGACCAAGGTTACCCGCACCAAGGACACCGCCGTGATTTTGGGCTATACGTGCAACCGCTTCCTCGTTGAAGCCGATGACGCAGGAGCCAAGTCCCATTTCTCGGTCTGGACCACGACCTCGATCAAGGGCTTGGATGCCGCAGCACTCAAACGCCTGAGCTGGGGGCAAGCGGGCTCGCCCGACATTCTGGGTAAAATTGAGGGCGTGCCCCTGAAGATCGACGCAGTCACCCCTGATGCGAAAATTGGCGTGGTTGCCACGAAGCTCACCGTGGGGCCGGTGGACGGTGCGGTATTCGTCCTGCCTGCTGGATTTAAGCAAGTGGCGGCTGATTAGGCCGAGTGCGTGCGTTGAACGGCTTGTTTCAGCGACACACCGCGACGGAGCGCGGACGAAGCGGGCAAGTAACGGCTCGAAAAGGAGCGCAGACTTCGCTTTCAGATCCGGGCTGCAGGGCCAGAATTAAATCAAAGCAGGCGGGTCGTCTGCGCTACTTGACTGCGGCTAAAACCAGTGAAAAGAGGTTCTTAAAATACTGCAGCATGACAACCTCTGCGTTTTTACTTAAAAGGCAGCCCGGGCTGGCGGGCCGCCTCCATCGCTAGCGGGAAACCGCTATTATTTAACCGTATCAGGCTTCATGGCAGCCTCAGCCTTGATTTTGGCTTTTTTCGCAGCAGCGGCTTTTTTGTCGGTCAAAAGCGAGGTGTGCTCGGCTTCGTCGAGCTTACCGTCTTTATTTAGATCGTACTTTTTAAGGACCGCAGGCGAAACGGGTTTCTCCGTTTGGGTTTCTTTGGCCGACGCGGTCGAAACCGAGCAGGCCAGGAGGCCGAGGATACTGAGCAGGGCGGGTCTGATGATGAGTTTTTTCATGTGAACAAAGGTTCGCCGATGCGGACCTGGCACTTGGCGCCTGGTTCCCCTGAAGGTGGGGCGAATTCGCTCGGATGTTTAAAAAAAGGAGGGGTTGGTGTGCTATCGCAGCTTCTGCGGTGATGTAGGTTATCTAATACAAGCCGGCTGGGTTAGCAGGCTGGGAGCGTTACCTTTACATCGCGCAAAGCGCTGGCAACGGTGGCGCCGCCATTCGTCGGTTACCAACCGTCGGTTGGTTTATTTCGACACATAGACCCTGACCCACCTGCGCGATGAGCCTTATCGGTAACTTCTTCACTTCGTCCATCGGACGAAAACTCCTCATGGCCGTTTCCGGCCTGATTCTAGTCGGATTCGTGTTCGGCCATTTGGTCGGCAATCTCCAGATTTTTGGAGAGCCCGATCGTATCAATGGTTACGCCCACTTCCTCCAGTCCCTGGGACCGGTCCTATGGGCTGTGCGCCTAGGGCTCTTAGCTACTGCGGCGGTCCATATTTGGGCTGCGGTCGTGCTGACGCTCGAAAACAAGAAAGCCCGTGGGGCTCTCGACTACGGGGTCAAGGGCTACATCCGCGCCACCGTCGCCTCGCGCTACATGCGCCTGACCGGCTTGGTGGTGCTCGCCTTCGTTGTTTACCACATCGCCCACTTCACGCTCGGCACGGCCGACAGCGCCAACTTCAAAACCCAGCTGCCCGAATACACCCTCACCGAAGACGTGCGTGAGTTCGGCTTCCCGTTGGCCGCCAAGGGCACCGTGGTCCACGACGTTTACAGCATGATTTTCCTCAGCTTCAGCAACCCAATCATCTCCGGTTTCTACATCCTCGCCACCGGCTTGCTGTCGTTCCACTTGCTGCACGGTTTCGAGTCGATGTTCCAGACTTTCGGCCTGCGTAACCACCGTTGGTGCTGCTGCCTGCGCCGGTTTACGGCCTTGATCTGCATCGCCTATTTTGTCGGCAACATGGCCATTCCTGGAGCCATTTGGCTCGGGCTGAACAAGCCGCACGCCGGTAGCCACGCCGCCACGGTCCTGCCCGCCTCGTCCTGCACCAGCTGCACCGCCGAGTAACCTTTAACGCATTTCGCTCTACCCGCCATGGCCCAACTCAATTCCAAGATCCCTTCTGGCCCGCTCGCCGACAAGTGGCGCAAGCACAAGACCGAGATCAAACTCGTCAACCCCGCCAACAAGCGGAAGTACAAGATCATCGTCGTCGGTGCCGGCCTTGCTGGTGCCTCTGCTTCCGCGACCCTCGCCGAACTCGGCTACCAGGTGGAAACCTTCGTTTTCCATGACAGCCCCCGCCGTGCGCACTCCATTGCCGCTCAAGGTGGCGTCAACGCCGCCAAAAACTACCAGAACGACGGCGACAGCGTTCACCGCCTGTTTTACGACACCATCAAGGGCGGCGATTACCGCGCCCGCGAGTCCAACGTTCATCGTCTGGCCGAGGTGTCGGTTAACATCATCGACCAGTGCGTCGCGCAGGGTGTGCCCTTTGCCCGCGAATACGGCGGCCTCCTAGCCAACCGCTCCTTCGGCGGCGCTCAGGTTTCCCGCACCTTTTACGCCCGCGGCCAGACCGGCCAGCAGCTCCTCCTCGGTGCCTATTCCGCCCTCTCCAAGATGGTCGGCCAGGGCGCGGTTAAACTCCACGTCAACGCCGAGATGCTCGACCTCGTGGTCGTCGACGGCCAGGCCAAGGGCATTATCGTGCGCGACTTGGTCACCGGTGAGATCACCCGCCACGCAGCCGACGCCGTCATCCTCGGCACCGGCGGTTACGGCAACGTGTTCAACCTCTCCACCTACGCCCGCGGCTCCAATGTGACCGCCTCCTGGCGCGCCTATAAGCGTGGCGCCTGCTTCGCCAACCCCTGCTACACGCAGATCCACCCGACCTGCATTCCCGTTTCCGGCGAATACCAGTCCAAGCTCACCCTCATGTCGGAGTCCCTCCGCAATGACGGCCGCATCTGGGTTCCGAAGAAGGCCGAAGACTGCAAAAAAGCCCCTGCCGACATCGCCGAGGGCGATCGCGATTACTTCTTGGAGCGCCTGTATCCGAGCTTCGGCAACTTGGCACCCCGCGACGTATCCTCCCGCGCAGCCAAGCGCATGTGTGACGAGGGTCGCGGCGTCGGCCCGACCGGTTTGGGCGTTTACCTCGATTTTGCCGACGCGATTCAGCGTTTCGGCAAACAGGCCGCCAGTCGCGCCAACCTCAACAACCCGTCCGCCGAGAAGATCCGCGAGCTGGGCGAGGCTGCGGTGAAAGAGCGTTACGGTAACCTCTTCGACATCTACCACGAGATCACCAACGAGAGCGCCTACAAGCAGCCCATGCGCATTTACCCCGCCGTGCACTACACGATGGGCGGCCTGTGGGTGGACTATAACCTCATGTCCAACCTCCCCGGGCTGTTCGTTCTGGGCGAGGCAAACTTCTCCGACCACGGTGCCAACCGCCTCGGCGCCTCCGCGCTCATGCAGGGTCTGGCCGACGGTTATTTCGTCGTTCCCTACACCATCGGTGACTACCTCGCGGGCATCAAACCCGGCTCCTGCCCCTCGGCTGACGCGCCTGAGTTCAAGGCGGCCGAGCAGTACATCCGCGACTTCACCAAACGCCTGCTCAACGCCAAGGGCACCGAGCCGGTCAACTTCTACCACAAGAAGCTGGGCAAACTCATGTGGGATTACTGCGGTATGTCGCGCACCAAGGAAGGCCTTGAAAAAGCGATCGTTGAAATCGCCAAGTTGCGCACGGAGTTCTGGGCCAATGTCAACGTCCCGGGCTCAGGCGACACGCTCAACCAAGCCCTCGAACGCGCCGGCCGTCTGGCCGACTTCATCGAGTTGGGCGAACTGATGTGCCGTGACGCGCTCACCCGCGAAGAGAGCTGCGGCGGTCACTTCCGCGAGGAATACCAATACCCGGACGGCGAGTGCAAACGCGACGACGAGAAGTTCGCCCATGTTGCCGCTTGGGAGTTCCAAGGCGAAGGCAAGACCCCGCTGCGTAACGTTGAGCCGCTCAACTACGAGTTCACCAAGATGAGCGTGCGTTCTTACAAGTAAGCCGCGCCCCACCGACCGCCAACCCACCCAACACCCATTCCCATGGTTGCACACAAAGTTTCCGAGAAAAACATTTCCGTGACGATCCGCGTCTGGCGCCAAGCCGGCCCCGGAGCTCCCGGCAAGTTCGTCGATTATCCGGCGAAGGACCTCAACCCCAACATGTCCTTCCTGGAAATGCTCGACGTCATCAACGACGACCTCGAGCGCAAGGGCCAGGACCCGATCGCCTTCGCCCACGACTGCCGCGAAGGCATCTGCGGCACCTGCTCGCTGGTCATCAACGGCAAGCCCCACGGCCCCAACAAGGCCATCGCCAGCTGCCAAACCTACATGCGCTCGTTTGCCGACGGCGAGACGATCATCGTCGAGCCCTACCGCGCCTCACCGTTCCCGGTCGTTAAAGACCTGATCACCGACCGTTCCGCCTTCGACAAAATCCAGCAGGCCGGTGGTTTCATCAGTGTGCGCACCGGCGCCCCCTGCGATGCCAACGCCATTCCGATTCCGAAGGAAGACGCCGACCTGGCGATGGATGCCGCTCAATGCATCGGCTGCGGTGCCTGCGTCGCCGCCTGCAAAAACGCCTCCGCCATGCTCTTCGTTTCGGCGAAGGTCTCGCAACTCGGCTTGCTGCCACAGGGCCAGCCCGAGCGCGATTCCCGCGTCCTGAACATGGTCGCGAAGATGGACGAACTCGGTTTTGGCAATTGCACCAACCAGTACGAGTGCAGCGCGGCGTGCCCGAAGACGATCAGCCACGACTTCATCGCCCGTATGAACCGTGACTACCTAAAGGCCAGCTTCCGCCAAGCCTTCCGCGCCAAGAGCGATGCCGTCGCCGGCGGCGCCTGAGTCGAGAAAAGCCAAGTCACACCCGCAAAAAGCCGCGTCCTAACCGACGCGGCTTTTTTTGTGGGCGCTTCGAGGTTGCAAAATGACCGTCACGGCCCACTCCTTGGCAAATAGCGGCAGCGCTTCCGCCTTCACCCGGTTGGGGCTCAAGTTGAAGCAGTCGGTGAAGTCCGGCACGGTCCTGCTGCTCTTACGCCCAGTGGATTGAAGCGCTCCAGTGGGGGGGACGAGCCACCCCGCTTCGGTGCCTTGGGGTTAAGCGCAACGCGTAGGTGCTATTACCAAACGTGAAACTTTCGCCATGGGGTAGATACCCCCTGTTTAGGAGTTGTGCAAAAAGCGCGTGCTCAATAACAAATTATCACCATGTCGTCCGAACAAACGGCCCATAGCAGTCGAGTCCTAGTCGAGCAGCTCAAGCGCTCGCAGATCTATCGTGATTATGAGCAAGCCTTTCGCGACACAACCGGACTTCCGTTCCGGTTGCGTGCGGTCGAGGCGTTTGACCTCACGCATCGCGGCGACCCGAACGAAAACCCGTTCTGTGCGCTCATGTCCAAGAGCAATCAGAGCTGCTCGGCTTGCCTGATGTTGCAAAAACGCGTCGAAGAGGAGGCGCAGTTGGAGCCCAAGACCCTGAAATGTTTTGCCGGCATGTGTGACTCGGCGGTGCCGGTGCGCGTGGGCGAAAACCTGATTGCGTTTCTGCAGACCGGACAGGTTTTGCTGCACAAACCCTCTGCCGCGCAGTTCGCGCGCACGACCCGCGAGATTTTGAAGTTTGGGGCTGCGGTGGATCTGAAAAAACTGGAGGAGGCCTATTTTCAGACGCGGGTGCTCACCGCCAAGCAGTACGAGGCGATCGTGCGCCTGCTGGAGATTTTCGCGCAACACCTGGCCTCACTCAGCAACCAGCTTTCGGTGCGCGAGGCCAATGCCGAGGCCCCGTCGATCAATCGTGCGCGGGCGTTTATCACGGAGCGACACGCCGATGATCTATCGCTGGGCGACGTGGCCAAAGCGGTGAACATGAGCGCGTTTTATTTCTGCAAAATGTTCAAACAGGCCACAGGGGTAACGTTCACCGAGTACCTGGCGCGGGTGCGTGTCGAGAAGGTCAAAAACCTCATGCTCAACCCCCATAAGCGCATCAGCGAAGCGGCGTTCGAGGCGGGGTTCCAGTCGCTCTCCCAGTTTAACCGGGTTTTCCGCAAGGTCGCCGGGGAGGCGCCAACCGCCTACCGCGATCGCCTGCATGCGGTGGCGGTTTAAGGGAGTGTTATGAACCGTTCCAGGAGTGTAAGCGCAGCCGCCCCAATCCGTATAAACGAAGGCTGGTGGCGTGCGGGGACCCGTTTAAGCGGCAGGGCGGGGTTTGTTGCACTGGCACAGGGCGCAAAACGTGGTGATTTCGCGCCGGGCGATGCGGGTAAGTGTACGGTTGACCGCCTCGACGTCATCTCGGGTGATCGGGGTTTCGTCGGCGCATTGGGCCAGCGTGGTCTGCAAGGCGAGCGAAGCGGTCGCAAAATAGGCCACCATCGGGTTGTGCCCGCAGCGGCAGAAACCGTCCGGCAGTTTAGGCTGGCGGCGTCGCGGCGAAGTGGGCTTTTCCAGCTCCAGGAAGATCTGGTCGAGTGTGCGGTCCATCAAGTGGACCAGCGTGTCGGGGTGGCCGAGCGCGGAAGTCACCGGGGCGGCGCGCAGACGGGCCGCCCATCCCAAGTGAAGGGTGTGGCGGTGGGCCAAGAGGGCGCGGAGGCTGCGCTCGTTCATAGTCACACATCATGTCAAGCATTCGAAATCCGTGCATCGCACAGGTTGCCAAAGCATCCGCATCTTTTGCCGGCTGAGTTCGCAGCGCGCAAAATATGCGGATGCCTAGCCAACTTGCGCGGAGTGGTCAGGGCGGAATGCCGGTAAGCTCATTTCCTTACGCAGTTTCTTAGCCAATTACGCCCGCTAACAGGTGCGTTTCATACATCTTAACACCCATGTCCGTCGTCCCACTTACTCTCACGATCAGCCTTTGTTTGGTATTCACCTTCGTACTGTTTTTTCTTCGCGAGCACGCGCGCGGGCGCTTCTCCAGCGCAGAGAGCGAGGCGCTGCTGCCGCTTGCCGATGAGACGCCGCGTTTGGCGCAAAGTAACACTTCCAGTGAGGTGAGAGCGGATGCGGCGTCCGGAGCCCATTCGCACGGGCCAAATCATGTTTGTCATGGCAACGGGAGCTGTTCGTCGTGCCAGCGCCGCGCCGCCCGCCAGTCGGCCCAGGTCGCTGTAGGCGCCGTTTCGCACCACGCATAATCATTCACTTTTCACTCCATGTCCGACCGCAAGATCACGATCGAATACAACGACCATGTCGTCCGCCAATTCCTGCTTGCCTGTATCCTTTGGGGTGCAGTGGGTATGTTGGTGGGTGTTGTGGTCGCTTCCCAACTCAACTTTTGGCGGCTCAATTTTGACCTGCCATGGCTGACCTTCGGGCGGCTGCGCCCGCTCCACACCAACGCGGTCATCTTTGCCTTCGTCGGCAACATGATGTTCGCGGGCGTGTACTACTCCACCCAGCGCTTGGTAAAGGCGCGGCTGGCGAGTAACTTCCTCTCGCAGCTCCATTTCTGGGGCTGGCAGCTCATCATTGTGGCGGCGGCGATCACGCTCCCACTCGGGTTTTCCCGAGGCAAGGAATACGCCGAGCTGATCTGGCCGATCAACATCGCGGTAGCCTTCATCTGGGTGGTTTTTGCGGTTAACTTCTTCTGGACGCTCGCACGTCGCCAGGAGCGCGCGCTGTACGTGGCGATCTGGTTCTACATCGGCACGATCATCACCGTGGCGATGCTCTACATCGTTAACCACCTTTCGATTCCCACCAGCCTGCTGCACTCGTATCCGGTTTTCGGAGGCGTACAGGACGCATTGGTGCAGTGGTGGTATGGCCACAACGCCGTGGCGTTTTTCCTCACTACGCCGATCTTGGGTATCATGTATTATTTCGTGCCGAAGGCGGCCGAACGCCCCGTTTACAGCTACCGCCTGTCGGTCATTCACTTTTGGTCGCTGGTCTTCGTGTACATCTGGGCCGGCCCGCATCACCTGCTCAACACCGCGCTACCGGGCTGGCTGCAGGCACTCGGCATGACGTTCTCGCTCATGCTTTGGGCTCCCTCCTGGGGCGGCATGCTCAACGGCCTGCTCACGCTGCGCGGCGCCTGGCACAAGCTGCGCACCGATCCCGTGCTCAAGTTCTTCGCCGCCGCCGTCACCTTCTATGGCATGGCGACGTTCGAGGGGCCGCTGCTTTCCATCAAATCGGTTAACGCCCTCGCGCATTACACCGACTGGATTGTCGGCCACGTCCACGCTGGCGCGCTCGGCTGGAACGGCTTCATGGCCGCCGGTATGATCTACTGGCTCTTGCCCCGTCTCTGGAACAAGCCGCTCTACTCCACCGCCCTCGCCAACCTGCACTTCTGGCTCGGCACCTTCGGCATCCTGCTCTACGTCGCCGCCATGTGGACCTCGGGCATCACCCAGGGTCTCATGCTCAACGCCACGACTGAAAATGGCACCCTACTGGCGTATCCTAACTTCCTCGACACGCTCAACGCCATCCGCCCGATGATGCTGTTCCGTTTGCTTGGCGGCGGACTTTATCTCATCGGCTGGTTGCTCCTTGCTTACAACGCCTACCGCACCGTGCGTGGTGCCAAGGCCGTCAACGGCACCATCGAGGTCTTCGTGGCCGACAAACCCTCCGAGGAACGCCTCGGCATGGGGGCGATGGTCATCAATCCCCCCGTGATCTTCTCGGTGTTCGGCACGATCTTCGCCTGCGCTTGGATGTTTGGCGGCGACTTCCTCAAGCTCACCGGCCTTTTCGGCACCGCCCTGGTCATTTTGCTGGCGTGGGTTCATTTCCGCACCCGCATCAGCCGCTGGGCAGTCTGGTATGACCGCCTGCTTCTCAACGCCCTGCCATTCACGGTCCTGACCTTCCTTGCGGTCGCCGCCGGCGGCATGATCCAGATCATCCCCACCACCCTGGTTAACCGGGCCAGCAACGTGGAGGGCCGCCGCCAAATCCCCTACACTCCCTTGGAGCTAGCTGGCCGCGATATCTACATCAGCGAAGGCTGCTTTAACTGCCATTCGCAGATGATCCGCACCATCGTTCCCGACGTGCTTCGCTACGGCGACTACTCCCGCCTAGGTGAGTCGATCTACGATTACCCGTTCCAGTGGGGATCCAAGCGAACCGGCCCCGACCTTGCTCGTGTGGGCGGCAAGTACCCCAATATCTGGCACTACCACCACATGTTGGACCCCCGCGCTGTGTCACCGGGCTCCAACATGCCCAACTACCCCTGGTTATTCACCCAGGACACCGATGTCGCCGCACTGCCAGCCAAACTGGCCGCGCAACGCACTCTCGGCGTTCCCTATCCTGAGTACAAAGGCGACGAGCTGACGACCTTGGTTAACGCCCAGGCCAATGCCATCGCGGCTGACCTCAAAGCCGCGGGTGCAAGTGTCGAGCCCGGCCGTGAAATCGTAGCGCTCATCGCCTACCTCCAAAAACTGGGTAAACACGAGGTGATCGCACCTCGCCTGCCGGTCGCCCCTTAAGCCGCACACGCCTCCCATATCGCCATGTTTCAACGCATTTTCTTCGAATACTGGGTCTCCTTGTTCCCGCTGGTGGCCTTGATCACCGCACTCTCCATCTACGCCACGATTTTTTATCGCGCCTTACGTATGAAGCCTCCGCAGATCAAGCACTTCGCTCAACTCCCGTTTGAATCCGAAACCACCGTTTACGCCGATGAATCCAAATAAACCGCACCAAGAACCCGGTGAGGATCCGATTCGCGACCATGTGTTTGATGGCATCGCCGAATACGACCGCCGCCTTCCCAACTGGTGGCTGGTAACCCTCTACGCGGGCATCGTCTTTGCGATTGTTTACTGGATGGCCACCGAACACTTCGGCCGCTCCACCAACGAATCCCGCCTGGATGCCGAAATGCAGCGGATCGAGGCCGAAAAACTCGCCTCTTCGGCCTCCTCGCTTGACGACGCGACCCTCTGGAAGATGAGCCGCAACCCCGTCTTCGTCGAAGCCGGCCGCGCCACCTACCAGTCCACCTGCGCCAGCTGCCACCATGCAGCCCTCACTGGCGGCATCGGGCCCAACCTGGTCGACACCACCTGGCTGCATGGCAACAACCCCGTTAACCTATTGCACGTGGTTGATGCGGGTGTCGCCGCCAAAGGTATGCCAGCTTGGGGTGGCGTGCTCGGGGGCAAGAAGGTGTCGGAAGTCGTGGCTTTTGTCCTGAGTTACCATACCGCGCCCGCCGCCCCTTAACGGGCAGGTTCCCCGCCACTTGCAGGCACCTCGCATCGGCGGAGTGCCGGTGCAAGTGGAGGGCGCCACGTCAGCGCCATCGATTTCGACCGTTTCCATTATGCAACAGCCCTCCGCTCCCCGCCCCAATCGTGATTTTGTTACCACCATCCGGGAGGATGGCTCGCGGCTGTTCCTACACCCCGCCGACGCGCGTGGTCGCTGGACCACCGCCCGGCGCTGGTCGGCCTGGGTGCTGATTATCATCTACTTGTTACTGCCGTGGATACCGGTGGGCGGCCACCCGGCAGTGTTTTTGGACATCGCCGAACGCCGTTTTCACCTCTTCGGCTTCACCTTGGCGTTCCAAGACACCTGGCTGATGTTTTTCGGCATCACCGGACTGGGATTCTCCCTGTTTTTCATCACCTCGCTGCTGGGCCGAGTGTGGTGCGGTTGGGCCTGCCCGCAGACCGTGTTTTTGGAGCATGTTTACCGCCGCCTGGAGCGCTGGCTGGAAGGCGACGCCCACGCCCGGCGCAAGCTTGACGCCCAGCCCTGGACCCCGGCCAAGTTCGTCCGCCGAGGCGGCAAACAGGTGCTGTTTTTCATCGTTTCGGCGCTGATCGCCCACCTGTTCCTCGCCTACTTCGTATCACTTCCTCAGCTCTGGGCGATGATGCACTCCAACCCCGGCGAACACTGGGCATCGTTTGTTTTCGTCTTCGTTTTCACCTGCATTCTTTACTTCAACTTCGCCTGGTTCCGCGAACAACTCTGCATCGTCATCTGCCCCTACGGCCGCCTGCAATCAGTACTGGTCGACGACCATACGCTCAACATCGGCTACGATGCGCAGCGCGGCGAACCGAGGGGAAAAGTCGGCACGCCCGATGCCGGCGCGTGTATCGATTGTAACCGTTGCGTGCAGGTTTGCCCCACGGGCATCGACATCCGTCAAGGTCTCCAGATCGAGTGCATTGCCTGCGCCGCCTGCGTCGATGCCTGCGACGAGGTCATGACCAAGGTGAAACGTCCGCGCGGACTCGTTCGCTTTGATTCGGTGGCCGGCTTTGCCGGCGCTCGGACCCGCTGGCTGCGCCCGCGCACCGTATTCTACACCCTATTGCTGGCGGTCGGCACCGCGGTGGCAACGTGGGCGCTCTCGACCGTGCGCCCCGCCAACCTCGCGATTACCCGGCTGCAAGGCGCGCCTTACTTCGTGACCGACGAGGCCGTGCGCAACCAGTTCCTCGTGCGCATCGTCAACAAGCGCGATGTCCCCGTCCGTTTTGTGATCACCCTGCCCGGCGCTCCGGCGGAGCTCATGCGCACCGGCCTGGACGGCACCGTAGAACTCGCCGCGCTGGCCGAGGAGGTCCGCCCGCTGATCGTCCAGGTGCCCCGTAACACCTACGCCGGCGAGTTCACCCTCAACGTGCGCCTGGCCGACGCCGCCGGCACATTTACCGTGGAGCGCCCGGTGCGTTTCGTGGGTCCTGACCGCAAACTGCTCGCCGAGGATTCGTCGGCCAAATCGGCCGTCGAAAAGTCGCCAGGAGAAAAACCATAACCGAAAGCCATGTCCAAGAAACCCGATGAAAAAAAAGGTGGCGCCGGCATATGGATCGGCGTCGCCGTGATATTTGGGCTGATGGCCTTGGCCTGGGCGGCGATGTTCTTCTTCGCCACCAAACACCGCCCGGCAACCGTCCCGATCGAACCGCGAACCGAGCGTTAAGACATGGAATTTGCGGGTATTAGCACCCCGGCGGCCGCCTTTGTCGCGGGGCTGGTCACCAGCCTTCACTGCGCGGGCATGTGCGGTCCCCTGGCCTGCATGATGGCTCCGGCCAAGGACGACCCGTCGGACCCGTTTACGGTGGCCACGATTTACCACGGGGCTCGCCTGGTCGGTTACACCACGCTCGGCGCGCTGGCGGGCGGGTTGGGCCGCATGCCGTTGGCGTTTGCCGGCGACTGGGCCCTGCTGCTGCCGTGGACGCTGGTGTTGTTCTTCGTGGTGGTCGGACTTCGCCTAGAGAAACACTTCCCCCGCTTTGCCGCGCTCACCCGCCTGCAATGGCGCTTGCAGGCGGCGCTGCGCGGGCGCTCCCGCCTGCGCGTGGCCGCGGTCATGGGATTTGCCACCCCGCTGCTGCCCTGCGGACCGCTTTATTTCCTGCTGGCGATTAGCGCTTTCAGTGGAACGGCGCTTCGCGGCGCGGAGTTCATGCTGGCCTTCGGCCTGGGCACCGTCCCGCTCCTGTGGATCGTTCAGGCCAACTACGGCCGCCTCCGCCTTAAACTATCTCCCGTTTGGCTGGCGCGCCTGCAGGCCGGCCTCGCCCTGATAACCGCGCTCGTCATCACGTGGCGCCTGAGCCGCGCGCCCGGAGGCTTTTTATGCGATTGAGCCAGTCCACCGGAGACAAAGCGCCAGGCGCTAATTCGGGCACAGTCCCTTCGACCGCCAAGTCCAAGCCCACGTGCCGTCATTGCGGCGCACCTTCGCCGCAAGGGGAGTTTTGCTGCGCGGGCTGCGCCTATGTTTACCGGCTCGTCCATGAGGCCGGGCTGGATGCGTATTACAAAATCAAGGACGAGGTCACCACGCCCGCCGACACCTCGCTGCTGCAACCCCGTGACTACGCTTGGCTGGCGGAGGCGCAGCAGGAGGCCGATGCCAACGCAACCAACGGCCGTACGCCCAGCCTGGTACTCGAGGTGCAGGGCATCTCCTGCGCCGGCTGTGTGTGGCTGATCGAAAAGGTGTTTTCCAAGCAACCCGGAGCAGGCCGGATAGAGATTAATGCCCAGACCGGGCAGATGCGCTGGACTTGGTCCAAAGGTGATTTTGATGCCGTCGAGTGCGCGCGGGAACTCCAGCGGTTTAACTACCTGGTGGGGGCGGCGGGTTCGATCGATGCCGATCAGGCCGAGAGCCGCGCTCTCATCCGGCGGGTGGGCTTGTGCACGGCCTTTTCGATGAACGTGATGCTTTTCGCCCTACCGGCTTATTTCGGCATGGCGAGCACCGACGAGTACGCCGGTCTTTTTGGCACGCTTCAATTGGCCTTTGCCACACTCAGTTTACTGGCGGGTGGCGGTTACTTTGTGTCGAGGGCGGTGCGGGCGTTGCGCGAGCGCGTGCTGCACATCGACCTGCCCATCGCGCTGGGAATCATCGGCTCCTACGCCGGTTCACTCTACGGCTGGCTGAAAGGCGATGAGCTCTACGTTTATTTCGATTTTGTGAGCGCGTTCATCGTGCTGATGCTGGTGGGGCGCTGGGCGCAGGTGGTGGCAGTGGAGCGTAACCGCCGCCGTCTGCTCAGTCGTCAGCCGACCGCCCCCCGTGTGCGGTTAATCACCGCCGATGGAACAGTGCGCGAGGTGGCGCCGGAGACGTTGCGCGAGGGGCAACGCTTTGAGGTCGCGATGGGGCGCATGGTTCCCGTGGAGGCGCGTTTGGAGACGCCCGAAGCCGTGCTTAGCCTGGCGTGGATCAATGGCGAGGCCGAGCCGCGCGGCTTTCGCGCGGGGCAACGGGTGGCGGCGGGCGCGCAAAACATCGGGCGCGACGGTATTCAGTTGGTGGCGACCCAAGGATGGGAAAAGTCGCTGCTGGCGGAGTTAATCAAGCCGATGCCACGCGCGGATTATCGCCACAAGCTGATCGAGACCGTGATCCGGTGTTATTTGGTCGGGGTGCTCGCCGTGGCTGTCTTGGCGGGGGGCTTCTGGGCATGGGCGAGCGGCGATTGGCTGCATGCCGGAGCGGTGGTGACGGCGATCCTGGTGGTGTCGTGCCCGTGTGCACTGGGACTGGCTTACCCGCTGGCCGAAGAAGTGGCGACGGTGGCGCTGCGGAAGCGCGGGGTGTTTGTCCGTGCGGCGGACCTGTGGCCACGGCTGCGCCGGGTACGCACGGTGGTTTTCGACAAGACCGGTACGCTCACCCTAGAGACCCCCGTTCTGCAAAACCCCGAGATGCTCGCCAGTATGGACGCCGAGGCGAGGTCGGCACTGCTGGGGCTGGTACGCGACAACCCGCATCCAGTGAGCTGCTCGCTGCATGAAGCGCTGCTGGCTCGCGGAAGCGGCGAGGCGTTGGCCGGTGACGTGGTCGAGACGATCGGCCAAGGCGTCCGCCTCGGCGACTGGACCCTCGGACGCCCCGAGTGGCAAGGCGCCGAGGCAAGTGCGTCCGCCAGAACCGGCCAAACTAACACAATGGGGTATTTGTTGGCTGGCGCGGTGAGGGGCGAAGGTGAGGTGGTGTTGTCGCGGGAGGGGCACGCGGTGGCGCGCTTTGCGTTTGCGGATACAGCGCGAACCGATGCCCGCGGGGAACTGGCCGCACTCGCCCGGCGCGGGTTGCAGATCGTGGTTTTGAGTGGTGACCGCCGTGAAAAAGTGGCCGCGCTCATGCGCGAGTTGGGGCTGCCCGAGGCGAATGGGTACGCCGAACTTACACCGCAGCAGAAGGCCTCGTGGTTCGCCGAGCACGACGATGCACTCATGCTCGGAGATGGTGCCAACGATAGCCTGGCCTTCGATCAGGCGCTGTGTCGGGGCACGCCGGTGGTGCACCGAGGGGTGCTGGAGCAGAAGGCGGACTTTTATTATCTCGGGCGCGGTATCGCCGGTATTCGCGCGTTGTTTGAGATCAACGATGCCCGCCACCGCACCCAGGTGGAGCTGTTGGTGTTTATGATCGCCTACAATCTGTTTGCCGTGGGCATGGCGGTGGCGGGAAAGATGAACCCGCTTGTTGCCGCAATTCTGATGCCGGCCAGCTCGCTGGCCACCTTGGCCATGGTGGGCTGGGGCATGCGCGGGGCCTGGCGGCGGTGAATTTTTACGCCCGCACCTGGCCGGTGCCGTCGATCATTGAGTGAAGGGTCGCTCAGTGCGGGGCACAAGGTAGGTGGGAGGTTGATTTATCGAGGACTCTTGCCTCGATGATTTGTTGGGGAAATTAGCGCCTTTATAGTTTGGTCGGCCCTGAATAATCCATAAAATACTAACTAATAACCACTTGACGTTTTTATTGGGCTCCTTTTTTCTTGGTTAAGTTTAACCACACCAACAAAAACT
>JBIIMH010000085.1:0-7106 GCA_044338095.1 Rariglobus sp.
CGAGTCGCTTTACTGGCAGGTGTGCGAGCAAATCGCCAAGGAGACGCGCGACGTGGGTTACGTCCCCGAGGAGTTGCATGACCTCAACGCGCTGCTCGCCGACCAGTACGTGTGCAACTTTTCGGTTTTCCAGTCGTTGCTCGATCACTGGGCGCTCAAGCAGCTGTTCCCGATCACCCCGCTGCACCGCCTCGAGGAGAAACCCTCCATCAACGCCATCTTGGTGGACATCACCTGCGACTCCGACGGTAAGATCAACACCTTCATCGACCTGCAGGACACCAAGGATCACCTTCCCCTGCACCCGCTTAACAACAAGCCCTATTACCTCGGTGTGTTCCTCACCGGCGCGTACCAGGACATCATGGGCGACCTGCACAACCTCTTCGGTCGCGTCAACGAGGTGCACGTCTTCCTGGAGCCCGACGAGCCCAACGGCTACTACATCGAAGAGGCGCTGGCCGGCAGCCGCGTCTCCGACGTCATCGACGGCGTGCAATACCAGTGGGAGGAGCTGACCCGCAAGATGAAGGCGCAGATCGACTCCGCCACCAAAAAGGACTTGGTCAAGCCGCGCGAAGGCGTGCGCCTGGTGGAATTCTACGAGGAGCAGATGCGCTCGAAGACCTACCTCAACATTGAGCGCACACCCAAACGTAAGCCCCAGCCCAAGGCCAAAGCCAAGGTCAAGGTGGCCGGTGGAGTTCGCACGGGTGCTGGCGAAAAATCAGGCGGCTCGCACGGTTCGCACTCTTGACAAGTGCCGTCCGCCCATTTTGCCTCCGCCCTTCGTCTAACGCCAGTGTAGCTCAGTGGTAGAGCAGAGGACTCATAAGCCTTTGGTCGCCGGTTCAATCCCGGCCTCTGGCACCACTTTAGCCCCAAAAACTTGCAAAGGTTTTGGGGCTTTTTTACGCCCGTTTATTTTGTCCGGGCCATTTCTGTCTCTCTTTTGGAGTCCCCAAATCGGCTTTTCTGGGGCTGTGGGTGCGGTTCCCTCCGACTCCCGCGCCCGCCGCCTCGCCCGCCGTGGCCTACCGCGCCCAATCCGCGCACAGCAGTTCCGCCTGCGCCAACACCGTTTTCACGGCCTCTTCCTGCAAGTCCGGCCGATACGCGTATTTGTTCAGAATCCGCTTCACGATGATCTTGATTATCGACCGTGCGCTTTCCCGCAGCGTCCAGTCGATGGTCACGCTCTGCCTCACCTTGAAAATCAATTCCGCCGCGATCACCCGGAGCTTGTCGTCACCCATCGCCACGAAGGAGCTCTCGTTGGCAGCCAGCGCGTCATAGAAGGCCGCCTCGTCATCCGTCAGCCCGAGGTCTTCGCCACGCTTGGTGGCGGCATCGAGATCCTTGGCCAGTTTGATCAGCTCCTCGATCACCTGCACCGTAGAAATCGCCCGGTTATGGTAGGAGTTGAGCCTCCTCAGGAATGGCCCGGTTGAGCTTCCGGATCGCCTCGCGCAACCGCTCCACCAGCACCACGTCGCCAAAACCCGCCCGTTCCGCCGCTGGTTCGCTAGGGGCCAGGTGCGGGCCGTGGCCGACCGCATAGCCCAGCTCAGCAAACCAGCCGAGGGCGGCGTCTTCGACAATGGCTTCGTTGAAACTCATGGGGCGTCCTCTTTCGCCGGCGGCTCCTTGAGCATCCGGTCAAAGTCCGACTCGAACAGCCGGTCCTGCACTAGGCGGTATTTCTCAAACTCACTCTCGGCGTGGGCCTTTGCCAACTCCGCTGTCACCCATCGTCCAGCCCTGGATGGTGTAGTCTTTGACAATCTGGTTCGCCCACTTGCGGAACTGGACGGCACGCGCGTTCTCGATCTTGAAGCCCACGGCGATGATCGCCTGCAAGTTGTAGTGCTTCGTCTGGTAACTTTTGCCATCGGCGGCAGCTATTAAGTACTGCTTAACAACTGCCCCCTCATCGAGTTCGTTGTCGCTGAAGATGCGCTTGAGGTGCTGGTTGATGGCGGGGATGGAGACATCGTAAAGCGCGGCCATCATCTTCTGCGTGAGCCAGATATTTTCATCTTCGTAGCGCATTTCGACGCTGGCCTCCGAGTCGCCACCGGCGGCGACAAAGGTGAGGTATTTCGCCGCCGACGAGCGAACCAAGGAGACTTCAGTTTTCTTTTTCGCGCGACCGCCGGGTGTTGGCTTCTTTTTGCTCATGGGTCAGGACTTCGGCGGCTTGGGTTTCCTCGGCTTCGGCAGTTTCTTCAATTCCGCGGCAGCCTTCTCAAAATCCACATCCACCAGACGCGGTTGGAAATCGATAAGCACTCGGTTGCGGTCATATTCCAGCTGTTTCTTCAGCTTCGCCTGCTCAGCGGAAATCTTGCCCGCGTGGTCCAGCAGCTCGTGCTCGGAGAGTTTCAGGAACTCATCCAGTTTGGCGGACTCGGTGAATGGGGCGGCTGGTTCGGAGCGGTAAAGCACGAGGTGGTTTTCGGCGATGTTGGGCCAGAACGTGGGAGGCAGCGCGGCCCAATCGAGGAGGTCCACCAAAAAGGGCAGGTTGCTCTCGCTAAAGGCCTCCTTGAGCTCCCACAAGGCGGTGCCTTGGCGTTTTTTTAAGTCGGCGGGGTGGCGCACCACAAGATCGAGGTCGCTGGTGGCGTGGCCGGTGCCAGTGACGCGGCTGCCGTAGGCCCAGACCTCTTCGTGCGGCAGGTGGGCGGCGATCAGGCGGCGGACCTCGACGAGGTGCGCGGGCGTGAGCTGGAGGGCGGGATCAGCCATGTTTGCGCCGGAGGGTTTCGTAGAGCGCGAGGGCGTCGCGCTGAAAATCGGTGATGAGGGCGAGGGTGTTGTCGGCGAATTGCTCCCCGTAATTGTGGGCGGTGTCATTGCGGGAATCCCGGTAGGCGAGCCAGCGGGCCAGCGCCTCGGCATCGAGCAGGCCGTGAAGCGCGGCGTGGCGCAGCACGTCCTTAAAAACGAGGTCGTCGATGGTGCGCGGCGAGCCGACGTAGAGTTTGAGTACCTTGCGCAGGAGTTTTCCGGCGGTCTCCAAGGTGAGTTCGAAGCTCTTGATGACGGCGTTGCGGAAAACCTCGGCATCCACGCTGCCGGGCTGGGCTTGGGCAAGGGATTGGAGTGAGCGCTCCAGGGTAAGGCTGCAGCGTTGGAGGTGATCGAAATCAAGTTTCATGGGAGGAAAGAGAAGGTTTTAATCCAACCGGTGCGAGCCTAGGGTAAAAACGCGGGCTTGCGCCAAGTACGCCCGGTTGCCTGATTGTCGTTGTATACCTCGGAATCCCTTCCTTTGCCCTAGGCGGCAGATAGGCGCCGGGGTTTCTTCGTTTCCGGAGGACGAGTTTTCAGACGCCATAGCCGAGTCCTTTCAGATTGGCGCGAATGGCCTGCTCCAGTTTGGCGGACTCGGCAAACTGCGCCGCCAGCTCAGCGACCAGACGCGGCATTTTTTCCTCGAACGGGTCGCCGTCGTCCTCGACATACTCCGCGCCGACGTAGCGGCCGGGGGTGAACACGTGGCCGTGGGCGGCGATGTCGGCGGTGGTTGCGGATTTGCAAAATCCGGCGATGTCGGCGTAAGGGAGTAGCGCAGACTTCCCTGTCTGCATTTTTCCCTGAGCAGACTGGAAGTCTGCGCTACTTCCCCTCCAAGCGTGGTAGGTGGAGGTGATTTTCGCCAAATCGGCGTCGGTCAGCGCTCGGTGAACCCGGTCGATCAGGGGGCCGAGTTTGCCCTTAAGGAGTTTGGCGCCGTGTTCCTCGAAGGTGTCGGAGATGTATTTGAGGAAAATGAGACCGAGGACGACGTGCTTGTATTCGGCCGCGTCCATGTTGTTGCGCAGCTTATCGGCGGTGAGCCAGAGCTTGGCCTCGAAGCCGATGGTGGCGGTGGACGTGGAGGGGGAAGACTTCGCGCTCGCCATGAGTTGCGGAGGTTTGTGGTGAGCGGAAACGAGTTGGGCAACGCTTGGTTAGGGAAACGCGGAAGTTTTACAGGAACGGGTGGTCGGTTGAGGCGGGGCCGAGGCAAGTCCGGCCAGAAGCAAGGACGGTTGTAGCACCCGGGGGTGGACAACGGCGGCTGGGGCTTGGGTTTCTGTGATGTCGGCACAAAAAGCCGGAGGCGCTTGATCAGGCGCCCGTCGTCGTCTGCGCGGCCGGTCACGCGGAGGGTGCGAAAAGATCGAGTTGGTTGGGTTGGCCCAGGGCGAGCGCGTCGATGCCGCGTTGCCGGAGTGTGGCGGCGAATTCCTGGGCGAAGCCGTGCACGGTGAATACGCGCTTGGGTTGCACGAGTTCGACGAATTTGAGCAGGCTGGGGTAGTCGGCGTGGTCGGAAAGAGGGAATGCTGCGCTGCAGCGGTGGCGGTAGATCGTGCCGGGATCGAGCGCCCAGCCGGTGATCACGGCCGTTCTCACGCAGGGAATTCGGCTGAGCAGACCCGCCGAATGCGCTGGGCAAATCACGATGTGGCCCGCGACGTCGCTCTGCGCGAATTCACGAAACGCGGGGAACTTCATTCCCAGTTGTTCGTAAACGCGTGTCAGTCGAAGGGTTTCAGCGTGCAGCATTACGGGTAATTGGGCGCCGGCGAGGGCAAGCAGGACCTCCTGGCTTTTGCCTAGGCTGTAGCAGAGCAGAGCGGGCGTGGCCCCTTCGGCGACAGCCTGGTGGCAAAAGGCGATCAGTTGCGCGATTACTTCGGCTTCCGGCGGCATGACGTAGCGCGGTAGCCCGAAGGTGGTTTCCATGATGAGCGTATCGGCGCGCGGGGTGGCGCACGGCTCGGCTGCCAGGCCGGCGCGAAGCTTAAAATCCCCCGTGTAAAGCAGCGTCCCGTGCGCGGCGGACTCGAGCAGGATCTGGCTTGAGCCGAGGATGTGCCCGGCGGGATGCAGGGTGGCGGTGACGCCGAACTCGAGGGGCTGGGGACAGCCAAAAGGCACTTCATGAATCAGGCGTTTACCGGGGATGCGCGCGTGCAAGAAGCGTGCGGTCGCGGGCGTGCAAAGTACCTCCGGGTGGCGCGCCACGTGGTCGGAATGGGCATGCGATATAAACGAGCGGGCGACGCGGGATTGGGCGTCGAGCGACCAGCCGATTTGCGGCAGGTGGATGCCCTTGCGGAACTGGATTTCCCAAGCCATGCCCTCAAACCAAGGGTTGCCGCATGCTTAAGCGAAGGAAAATCGCCGTGATGCACTCCGCAGTCTGCGAAATATCAACGAACCGTTTTAAATGCTAATGAATGCTAAAAAACTTTGAGGGGATGGAACTTTATCCGCGTACTACGGCTCGTACTTCAACTCACCCAATCAAAAAAACATGAAATCCCTCCGTATCCTGCTTGCCTGCTCCCTAGCTGCCTTTGCCTCCGTTTCCCTGGTGCGCGCCGAAGGCCAATGTGGAAAGAAAGACCCCTCGGCTTGCGCCAGCTGCCCCGCCCAAAAGAAAGACGAAAAGAAGTGCACGAAGGACGACGGCTGCACCACGGGCCCTTGCGCCAAGTCCGAGAAAAAGACTGCCCCCAAGACGACCTCCTGATTCGCCCTCAGCTAGCATTGCCAAATTCAGCCGACCTGCACTCCTGGTGCGGTCGGCTTTTTTGTGCGGTTTGGACTGGGAGCGACGTCGAATGCCGCAGTCTGGGTTTTATCAGTGGCGATGAGTGCGCATCAGTGGATTATCCGACTGCGTTGGTCGACGTCGTCGCTGCCGGCGGCGGCAAGGTGAAGTAAATCCGCGCGCCCTGGTCCACCTCGGACTCCGCCCAAATTCGCCCGCCGTGTCGTTGCAGGATGCGTTGCACCAACGCCAACCCAACTCCCGTTCCCTCAAAATCCGGCTGGTTGTGCAGGCGTTGAAACACCCCAAACAGCTTTCCCGCGTAGCGCATGTCAAAGCCCGCCCCGTTGTCTTTGACGTGATAAACCCACTCCCCGTTGGCGTCCGCCTGCGCCCCAATTTCAATCGTGGCGACCGCCCTTTTACGGGTGAATTTGAGCGCGTTGCTGAGCAAGTTCACCCACACCTGCCGGATCATCGCCGGGGTGCCTTGCGCCACCGGCAGGCTTTCCAGCTGAAGCTGTACGGTACGTCCGTGTTCTAGTTTAATTAGCTCATTGTAAACCTCTTGAGCCATCGCCTGCATGTCGATCGACACCGGTTCGCTTTGCTGCCGGCTGATGCGCGAAAACGTCAGCAAATCGTCAATCAAGCGGCTCATGCGCTGGGCCTCATCGCGAATGACGTTGAGCTGGCGGCGGCCATTGTCGTCCAGCATCGCCGCGCAATCCTCGATGGCCATTCGCGCATACCCGTCGATCGCCCGCAGTGGGGCCCTCAGGTCGTGCGACACTGAATAGCTGAACGCCTCCAGCTCCTTGTTGACCCCTTCCAGCTTGGTGGCGCGGGTGTTGAGGTCGGTGTTGAGCTTCTGGATGTTGATGTTGGCGGCGTTGAGTTCGGCCGTGCGCTCGGCTACCCGGTGTTCCAACTCGGCGTTGAGTACACGGATTTTCGCCTCGGCTTCCTTACGCGCGGTGATGTCGATGAAACTGACCAGGACTTCCGTGACGCTGCCCTGGTCATCCCGTTCCGCAAAGCCATTAACCAGTACCCACACCGGGGCGGTTTCGCCCGGGCGGCGAATTCCAAGGATTTGGTTTTTGATCGGCTTTTTGGCGCTTAAAACTTGGTTAACCGGATAGTTATCCAGCACCAGGGGTTTGTTGTTTTCATCGGTGAACATCCATGCCGGATCGATCGCCGTTTTGCCGCGCAATTGATCGTCGCTCAGACCCAGCAGTTCAACTGCCTTGGCGTTGGTTCTCACAATGGAGGTATCCGGCGCATGGACGACGATTCCGGCCTCCAGATTGAATAGTAAGCGCCGGTACATGCTCTCACTCTTATGCAACGAATCCTCCGCCTGCTTGCGTGCGGTGATGTCGAGGTGGGCAACCAGCGCGCCGCCCAACTCGCTGCGCAAGGCCGTGGCGTGAAGCAGGAACCAGAAGGGCTGCGTCGGGCTGGGGCAGGGGTATTCCAGTTGAAACTCCGCGCGCTTGCCTTGAAGCACGTCTTGAATGCCCGCAAGCGCCTCGGCTGCGTAGGG